>CADEEN010000352.1:0-1107 GCA_902826345.1 uncultured Burkholderiales bacterium
CAAGAGCGACTGGCGAATCGACCCGCATGTGACCGACGACGACTGAACGGCGGTCACTTCTTCGATACGGCGCTCATTGCCATACCAGCGCCACGCCCCCCAGCGCCCTTGGCGTCCGAGGTGGCGGTGGACAACCCCTGCACGATATTTCCCGTGCGAACGCCTGCCCAAGCCAATGCCATGACCCAAAACGTCGGCAGCACGATGAACATCATCGCCATGACGAAGTTGAGCAGCATGTCGCCAAAGGCGTTGTTCAAGCCGATCAGCGGATCGAAGTTCGTGTGCGGCCTGTCCGCGCCAAACCCCCAGCCGTAGAGCGCGTCCAGGATCGTGCTGTCGATCCAGCGCGCGAGCTGGAACCAGAAGTCCACGAAGAACAGCGCGAACTGGACGCAGCTCACCGTCACCACCGTCTTCAGGTCGTAGGTGCCGATCAGCAGCACCAGCGGGATGCAGATGACGAGCGCCATCTTGAGCATCGTCAGCACCATCGGCAGCGCCTGGCGCACCACGTCCATCGCCGGAAAGAAGCCCAGCGAGCCGACGGTTAGCCCCAGGTCGCTCGCGCCGCGCGTGACGATGTTCGGCAGCGTCTTGTCGATCTGGCCGCCGTAGTCGGTGTAGACGGCGCCCTGGTTCATCTTCTGCTGCCGCGGTGAGACGACGGCGCGGATCACCGAGTCATTGACCTCGCTCTGCGACAGGAAGCCCGCCCAGCGCCCGATGCGGGTCAGCAGGTCCGGGTCGACCTGTGCCAGCAGCCGGCTGCGCAGCCCCTGGCCGCCATCGGCCCACCACTGTCGGCAGGACGGATAGCCGCCACCGCTGTCCACCTGTGCCAGCCCCGCATCGCGGGTCGCGTCGTAGGGCCAGGCCGTGCGTGGGGTCTTGGCGCGATAGGTGTCATAGAAGCCGGGCGTGTCGAGGAAGTAACTCGACCCGATCCAGGTGACGTCGTTCATCTGCTCGTCGGAGAGCGTCGGCCGGTTCATGAACAGCTTGGCGCGCGACGGCCCGTAGCAGTCGTGCGTGAAGTCGGCGACCTCCTGTGCCAGCACCGGATCGTCGATGCGCGTGGCATCCACATCCATGCGGATCTGACGC
>CADEEN010000352.1:1117-4756 GCA_902826345.1 uncultured Burkholderiales bacterium
CAGGGAATCGCTGCAACCGCCGCGCCCGTCACGGCTTTCGACAGCGCGTGCATGAAGAACCACCACACCGGCACCAGCGCGCTCTGGTTGTTGAGCGCCGTGTAGACGTTGGACCAGCCCGTGTCGTTGGGCAGCGGGACGTTGACCTGGCATTGCGCGGAGCGCGTGGTGTCGAACTTGATCGTGGCGAGATCCACCGGGATGAACGGGATGCCGGCGAACATGATGACCACGATCGCCACCCACACCCGGTTCTCGATGCGCATCGACGACAGCACGCCCTTGTTGCCTTCGTCCGCACCTTCGCTGCGGGCCTTGAGCCATTCCTGGATCACGATGGCCACGAACGGCAGCGCGAACACGCCGCTGGCCACGAGGATGCTCCAGATGCCGTTGTTGACCACCCAAGCCACCAGGGTCAGGTAATACTCCAGGTAGTCCGTGGTGTAGAGCGTCATGCCTGCCTCCCGGTCTCAGCCGTGCCGCAACAGTTGGCTGGCTTCCAGCGCGACCACGGCGATCACGGCCGCGATCTCCGTGCGCAGCAGGCGCTGATGCGTCTCGCGGGACGGCTCCCGCCGCAACAGGCGCCGACGCATCCACCACCAGCCGTAAGCCGTCGCTCCGTAGAGGCACAGACGCCACACGAAGAAGTGGCCGGCGTGCGCCTGCAGCCAGTGCTGCCAGCCCTCGATGCCGCCGACCACGTGGATGCCGGCGATGTTCACCGCCACCGCGGCGGCGACCACCAGCAAGGTCCACAGCAGCGCCACGCCGACGCGGCGGTTGAACAGCCATGGCAGCCGCAGCCAGGCGAGCCGGCTCATGGCGTACCGCTCCGCGGCTTCTGGACTTCCCGCAGACGGTCGCGCGTGGTGTCGCCCTCGAAGACGCCGCGCGAGCCGGCAGCGCGGGTGCTGTGGCGCTGGATGATCGCCATGGCCGAGTTGCCGGCCAGCGTGCGGCGCAGCTCCAGCTCGGTCTTGAGGTTGTTGATCTCCTGCTCCAGCGCGCTGTTCTCCTGGTCGACCGCCTGCACGGCCAGCTCGTTGGCGGCGACGTTCGGCTCCTTCTTGCCGGTCAGCAACGTGCGTTGCAGCAGCAGGGCCTTCTCCAGCACGCTGGACAGCGCCGCCTCGGACGCGAGGCGCCGGCCCAGCATGTCCTGGTCGGGTTCGTCACGCAGGGCCTCGATCACGCCGCGGGTGATCGGCAGCGAGCTGCTGCCGGCTGCGTCGAGATTGGCCAGCGTCGTCGGCCGGGCGCCCGTCACCAGTTCCTGCAGCGCCTGCAGCTTGGTCTCGTACTCTTCCTGGATCATTGGCGTCAGCCCGACGCCAGGCGTGGTCTGGGTCTTCGTGCAGTTTTCGCAGGTGCGCTGCTCGCGTTCGCCCAACACGCGGGTCGCCCAGTCCGCGGCCGCCTGGGGCGAGGACCAGGTTTGGCAGGTCAGGCGGTTGCCGCAGGCGCTGCGCGCGATCGACGAGGTATCGGTGGCGCTGCGCCCGTTGAGCAGGTTGTAGCCCGCGCGCGTCACATCGCCGACCACCTTGATCGAACTCTGACCGGAGCCGCCCGCGTTGCCGCCGCCGACCCAGGGCACGCCGTTGTTCCCTTTGTTGGACTCGGCCTGCTCGATGGCGGAGACGGCATCGGTGCTGCTGACCGCATCCCGCAGCGCCATCCCTTCGGCGAGCTGGTCCCAGCCGGCCTGGCCGCCGGCCATATCCGCCATGCGATTGGCGATGGCACGGCAGGTCATCTTCGAGCGGTCGAAGTCCAGGCGCGCCTGGAGGATGCCGTTGGTCAGCAGGTTGTAGAGCCCCGGGTCGGCGCGCTGGATGATCAGCGCCGGCAGCGAGGCCACGGCGCTGGTGGCGTTCTGGATCACGTTGCTCATGATCGTCTGGAAGCCGTTGGTGATGCCGTTGAGCTGGTTCTGCAGCGTCGTGGTGATGCTCATGTCGCCGCAAATCAGGTTGCTGTTCCAGCCGACCCCCACGCCGATGCTCTGCATGTTGCCCGCCCCCCCCATCGACACGGCCCGGCCGCCGCCGATGCTGTAGAGCACGTCGTCGCCGATCACGCTGCCGCTGACGTTCACGCCATTGGGGTCGATGCGGGTCTGCGCCCAGGCGACGCCGACGACCAGCGTGATGGCCGCCACGAGCAGCGTGGCCCGCAGGGGCGACTTCGCGCGGCGCAGGAAGTCAGGGAGGGAGGCGTTCATCGTGGGTTCCTCACATGAAATCGACGCTGCCGAGGAAGACCTGGCCACGGCGCCGGCAGCAGGAGTACGGCCGCCACAGGGCCCAGGCGTAGTCGCCTTGCTGGGCCTGCACGCGGGTGCGGCTGTGCGGGAAGACCACGCAACTGTTCGAGAGCGTGGGCGTCAGCTCCTGCCACTTGCCCGTCGAGGCGTCGGTCTCCATCAGCGCGCCGGCCGGCCAGTAACCGTCGCGGGCGTTGGCCAGCAGGGGCTGGTACACATGAATCTGGTTGCGGCGCGTCACGATGTCGCCCGCGCGCTGCGCGACCACGGCGCCGCTCTTGTGGTCGTCGGTCTGGTGCAGGAAGCCACCGCGGGGATACACGTTGCCCCAGAGGTTCAGGCCGGTGCGCGTACCGATTTCGCGCCGACCGGGGATGAGCGCTTCGGGGTAGAGCGCTTCCGGGATGTTGTAGCGCCAGGCGATCGTGTCGAGCGTGCTCAGCAGATACGGCATGAAGGCCGTGCCCGCGCCTTCGCAGGTGTAGCCGGAGGCGCTGGCGAACTGGCTGAACACCATCCCGGCCGGATGGCCGATGACATCGGCGTTCTTGAACTTGGCGAGGTTGTTCTCGTTGTCATGGTTGGTCGTGCCGTCACCGCCAGCCTTGGCAGTCGGGTTGGGCATGCTCATCGCCCTGACTTCCAGCCAAGGGTTCTCGCCGGTGTTCGAGTAGCTCGACACCACCGCATCGGGGACGTAGTGGCGCACCTTGACGGAGGTGCGAACCGAGCAGCCGAATGGCGTGCAGTACAGCCAGTAGCAGATTCCGACCACGCGGTATTCGAGGCAGTCGGGCGATAACGCCGACGAGACGATGGTGGCGGTGTCCAGGGCGAACGTCGACGTGGCCGCGCTCAGCAGCAACGAGGCGACGGTGGCGCGCAGGCGTCGGGATGCCAGCAGGAGGCTCATGGCTGCGTGCTCCGGTAGGCGTTGATGCGCGCGACGGCGCGGGGCACGTCGGGCTCGCCGTAGACCACGTAGCGTCGATCGACCACCACGGCGGGGATCTTGACGATGCCCAGTCCCCAGGCATCGGCGACGCCCTGGTAGGCCTGGCCGATGCGGCGCTGCAGGTCAACGCCGCCATCGAGCAGCCGCTGCCGTACCAAGGCCTCCGCCTGGGCTGGGTCAGCGGGTAGGCGCGCCGTGAGTTCGGCCTCGATGTGCGCCGACTGGTCCAGCTCGATGACGCGCACGCCGGCCGGGGCCTGCACCGGATGACGGCTGTCGGTGACGACGAGCACGTCCGCCGCCACCGCGACCGGTGCGAGCAGCGCCAGGCACAGCACGGCGGCCAGAGGGCGCCGTGAGGCGGCGGGAAGATCGAAGGAAAGAGCCGGCATGTCGCGCCTCCGCGGAGTCG
>CADEEN010000353.1 GCA_902826345.1 uncultured Burkholderiales bacterium
TTCGGTCAGGCCAGCGGACGTCGCCAGAGGTGGTTCTGCCGATTCAGAACAGTCTCATTACGTACATCACGAGAGGCATGGTCAGCGCTGCCAGCAGGACCTGCATGCCGAGCGCGACCGCGGCATTGGGCGACGGCGTCGAGATGGACCTGCGCGCGCGCGGCGCCGATTCCGTGCGACACCGTGCCGAGCGCGAAGCCGCGGACCCCGGGTTCGCCGATAGGCAACACCTCCAGCAGGTCCTTGCCGCTGACCGCTCCGACCAGCCCGGTGAGCACGGCGGACGCCGTTGCCAGCAGCTGCTCGGCCCCGGACGCCACCGGCACGTCCACCGCAGGCACTCGGGCGGAATCCGCACTGCCAGTCCAGGAACCGCACGCGCGCGAGACGTTGCCAACGAGCAGCGGCTGAATGTCATTACTGCCTCCTCGGACCGGAGTCAGCTGCCCCAACCGGCCTCGGAAATGTGCCTTGCGTAAACGGCCAGCACGATGCGCTCGGAGTGGACCAGGTAGTCGGTGAGCGCCGCGGCGGCACCGGCGAATTCGCCGGCCTCGGCCAGTTCCAGGATCTTCACGTTCATATCGACGTACGGCGCATGCAGGAACTCGGCGTCGCGCAGCAGGCCGAACGCCAGCCGCAGTTCGGCCAGCACCGGCGCGAACAGCAGGTTGAGCCGCTCGCTGTCGGCCAGTTCGACGATCGCCCTGTGGAAGTCCATGTTGGCGGTGCCCACGCCCACCCAGTCGCGGCCCGCCCGACAGCGCAGTGCGTTTTCCACCGCTTCGCGCATCTTCTTCTTCGCCGGATGGTGCGGATAGGCCTGCGACAGGGCCTGGCACTCGATCAACCGGCGGACCCGGTAGATGTCGATGATCGACGCGATGGTGGGAATCGCCACGAACACACCTCGATTCGGCGCGTGCCTGACCAGGCCATCCTTGGTGAGCATGCGGAACACCTCGCGCAGCGTGTTGCGCGAGATGCCCAGACTCTCGCTCAGGGCCTGTTCCGACAGGCGCTGGCCGGGTGCAAACTCGCCCTGCGTGATCTTCTGGCGCAGTTGCTCGGCCACGCGCTCGCTCAGCGCTTGGGCGACGGGGACGGGCGGGCTGGCACGGGTCATTCGGGTTCGTTCGATGAATGGTGGCACCGAGGTTGTAGCGCAGCCGCCCACGATTGCTCAACGATAGATGGGTTTGTCCTTATTAATTGCGCGATGACATGGATGCTATGGTTCTTGGAGTGTTCAACAATTCATCCACCCCGGCGCAGTTGCGCGCGGCCTGCCGCAGCGCTGCCTTCAGTGGCCACACCAGCGGGCTGGCCGAGCGGCATGTGCAGGGCAATGTGACCATCTTGCCGCAGGCGCTGGCCGCTGACTTCCTGCTCTACTGCCAACGCAACCCCAAGCCTTGCCCGTTGCTGGCCAGGGGTGAGCCGGGCCAGCCGGGCCTGCCCGCGCTGGGCGTGGACATCGACATGCGCAGCGACCTGCCGCGCTACCGTGTCTGGCGCGACGGGATCCTGGTGGCCGAGCCGACCGACATTGCCGATCTGTGGCAGGACGACTTCGTGAGTTTCGTGCTGGGCTGCAGTTTCAGCTTCGAGCAGGCGCTGATGGACGAAGGCATACGGCTGCGCCATGTCGAGCACGGCCGCAACGTGGCCATGTACCGCACCAACCTGGCGACGGCGGGCGCCGGCCCGTTCGAGGGCCCGCTGGTGGTCAGCATGCGTCCGCTCAGCGCGGCGGATGCCATTCGCGCGGTGCAGATCACCTCGCGCTACCCGGCCGTGCATGGCGCGCCGGTGCATCTGGGCGACCCGGCGCAGATCGGCATCGCCGACCTCGCCCATCCCGACTACGGCGACGCGGTCGATGTCCTGCCGGGCGAGGTGCCCGTGTTCTGGGCTTGTGGGGTGACGCCGCAAGCCGCCCTGGTGCAAGCCGCACCGCCCCTGGCCATCACGCATGCACCCGGCTGCATGCTGGTCACAGACCTGCTCAACCACCAACTGGCCGCCTTCTAGGAGAACCCTGATGAACAAACTCGCGCTCGTCCTTGCCTGCGCTGCCTTCTCGGGTAGCGCGTTGTCGCAGACCAAGTGGGACCTGCCCTCGGGTTACGCCCCCAACACCTTCCAAGTGCAGAACCTGCAGTGGTTCGCCGAGGAAGTGGACAAGGCGACGGCCGGCAAGCTGAAGATCACGCTGCATCCCGGCGCATCGCTGTTCAAGGCCAACGAGATCAAGCGCGCGGTCCAGACCGCGCAGACCCAGGCCGGCGAGTTCATCCTGTCCGGGGCGGCGAACGAGAACGCCCTCTTCGGTGTCGACTCCATTCCTTTCCTGGCCACCACCTACCCGGCGGCGAAGAAGCTCGACGACGCCAGCCGACCGGCACTCGACAAGCTGCTGGCCGGCCAAGGCATGAAGCTGCTCTACACGGTGCCCTGGCCGGGCCAGTCGCTGTACAGCAGCAAGCCGGTGACGGCGCTGGCGGATCTGAAGGGCAAGAAGATGCGGGCCTACAACCCAGCGACGACGCGCATCGCCGAACTCATCGGCGCGCAGCCCGTCACGATCCAGCTCGCCGAGTTGCCGCAGGCCCTGGCCACCGGCGGCGTGGACACCTTCCTCACCAGCAGCGCCAGCGGCGTGGACAGCAAGCTGCATGAGCAGGTGAAGTATTTCTACGATGTCAGCGCCTGGCTGCCGCGCAACGCGGTGGTCGTCAATGCCAAGGCCTTCGACGCGCTGGACCCGGCCACGCAGGCCGCGCTGCTGAAGGCGGCCGCCGCGGCCGGTGAACGCGGTTGGAAGACGAGCGAGCAAAAGGATGGCGAGTACCTGAAGGAACTGGCTGCCAAGGGCATGACCGTGGACCGCAGCAGCACCAAGCTGAAGTCCGAACTCAAGGCCATCGGCGAGCGCATGACCGCCGAGTGGCTCAAGCAGTCGGGCGCCGACGGCAAGGCAGTCATCGACGCCTACAACAAGTAGCCGGGTGCAAGCACCATGCGCCGTCTCCTGGACAGCTTCTATGCAGCGTTGATGGCGTTGGCGGCCCTGGCTCTGCTGCTGACCTTTGTCTGCGTGATGTTGAGCATCATCGACCGCCAATTGGGATGGGGCCTGCGCGGGCTGGATGCCTATGCCGGCTACGGCATTGCCGCGGCGCTGTTCCTGGCGTTGCCGGGAACGCTGCAAAAGGGTGAACACATCCGCGTCACGCTGTTGCTGCAGCGTCTGCCGCAGGCCTGGCGGAACGCGCTGGAATGGTGGAGCCTGGCGCTGGGCCTGGTGCTGACGGGAATGCTGTCCTTCTACGCCGGCCGGCTGGTCTGGGTGTCGCAGACCACGAACGACATTTCGCAGGGCTCCGACGCCACGCCGCTATGGCTGCCACAGATCGCCATGGCGCTGGGCTGCGTGGGCCTGTTGGTGGCCTTGGCCGATGCCGCCTGGTCACGCGCCACGGGGGGCAGTTTCGAGCAAGCCGGCGGCGGCGAAGCCGCGCGCATGGAGTAGGGCCGCCGCATGGACATCGTCACCGCTTTCCTGCTCATCGCCCTGTTGATCGCCATCCTGGCATCGGGCTTCTGGATCGGCCTGGCCCTGCTCGGCGTGGCCGTGTTCTCGATGCAGGTCTTCACCAACCGCCCGGTGGGCGACAGCATGGTCTTCACGATCTGGGGCAGCACCAGCAGCTGGACGCTGACGGCGCTGCCGCTGTTCCTGTGGATGGGCGAGATCCTGTTCCGCAGCCGGCTCACGGCCGACCTGTTCACCGGCCTGGCGCCCTGGCTCAACCGTTTGCCGGGGCGCTTGCTGCACGCCAATGTCGTCGGCTGCGGTATCTTCGCGGCGGTGTCCGGCAGCAGCGCGGCCACCTGCGCCACCATCGGCAAGATCACCTTGCCCGAGCTGAAGAAGCGCGGCTATCCCGACGCCATCAGCATGGGCTCGCTGGCCGGCGCCGGCACCTTCGGGCTGCTAATCCCGCCGTCGATCATCATGATCGTCTACGCGGTGGCCACCGACGTGTCGATCGCCAAGCTCTTCGTCGCCGGTGTGCTGCCGGGCATCGCGCTGATGGTCATCTTCAGCGGCTACCTCATCATTTGGGCGCTGCGCAATCCGGGCCAGATCCCGGCGCCTGATGCGGCGATGAGCCTGGGCGAGAAGATCCGCGCCGGCCGGCACCTGATACCGGTGGTGTCGCTGATCGTGCTGGTCATCGGCGCCATCTACACCGGCCTGGCCACGGCCACCGAGGCGGCCGCACTGGGCGTGGCCGGCTCGCTGGTGCTGAGCCGGATCGAAGGCTCGCTCACCTGGGCCATCTTCAAGGAGGGGCTGGTTGCCGCCTGCCGCGTGTACTGCATGATCGGCTTGATCCTGGCCGGCGCGTCGTTCCTGACCCTGGCCATGGGCTTCATCGGCTTGCCGCGTGAAGTGGCGGCCTTCGTCGGCGGACTGCATCTGTCGCCCTTCTGGCTGCTGATGCTGCTGATGGTGTTTTTCATCATCCTGGGCTGCTTCCTCGACGGCATCTCCATGGTGGTGCTGACCATGGGCGTGCTGCTGCCCACCATCCAGAAGGCCGGCATCGACCCGATCTGGTTCGGCATCTTCATCGTGCTGGTGGTGGAGATGGCGCAGATCACGCCGCCGGTGGGCTTCAACCTGTTC
>CADEEN010000354.1 GCA_902826345.1 uncultured Burkholderiales bacterium
GGCGCCGTGCCCGCCGCGCCGGGCGCCGTGCGTCCTGCGCCGTGGCGCGGCGCGGCAGCGCGCGCCGGTGGTGCAACGCAGGCCGACGATGGACAAGCCGGCCGCGGTGGCGAACGTTTGCCCTCGGGCAACGGGCGCATGGTTGGCGGTGACGGTGGCCGCAATGGCAGCGTAGCGACGGAGCGCGCCGTCGTTGCACCGCCGGCAGCCGTGCCCTCGCCGAACGTGCCGCGCTCCGTGCAGGTGCCGCCGTCGACGCAGGGCCAGTCGCAGATCGTTCAGCAGCCGCAACCGCCGCAGCGCGACGGCGTGCCGATGCGCCAGCGTGACCCGCGCGACCAGCGCGCCGAGCGCATCGACCGTGGCGGCGAGCGCCGTGTCGTCGCGCCCGTGGTCGTGCCGCGCGCGGCGCCGCCTCAGGCCCCGATGGTGCAGCGCGCGCCGCAGGCGCAGCGGCCGGTGGCGCCGCCGCCGGCGGTGATGCAGGCACAGCCGCAGCGGGTGCAACCGCCGCAGGTCAACCCGGGCCCGGTGCAGCAGCGCGAGCGCATGCAGGACCGCGCTCAAGACCGAACGCAAGAGCGCAACGATCGCCGCAGCGAAGGCCCGCGCGGCATGCGCGAGCAGGTGCGCTGAGAGCCTGCTACTTGCTGCTGCCGCGAAGCAGCGGCAGCAGCACCGGCCAGACGTTGTCCAGCATCACCGGCTGCGCCGCGGCGTTGGGGTGGATGCGGTCGGCCTGGAACATCTTCGCTTCGCCGTCGGCGACGTCGGCCACGCCCTTCAGCAGGAACGGCACCAACGCCGTGCCCTCGCTTTTGGCGACAGTGGCGAACAGCGACGCGAAGTCATCCGCGTACTGGCGGCCGTAGTTGGGCGGCATCTGCATGCCGGCGATCAGCACGCGCGCGCCGCTGGCCTTCGACGCGCGCGCCATCGCGGTCAGGTTGTCCTGCGTCATATTCAGAGGCAAGCCGCGCAGCGCGTCGTTGCCGCCGAGCTCCAGGATCACGTGCGTCGGCTTGTGCTGCGCCAGCAGCGCGGGCAGGCGCGAGCGGCCGCCCGAGGTGGTGTCGCCGCTGATGCTGGCGTTGACGACGCGCGCAGCGACCTTCTCGCGCGCCAGGCGCTGCTCGAGCAACGCCACCCAGCCGCTGCCGCGCGCCAGGCCGTATTCGGCCGAGAGGCTGTCGCCGACGACGAGGATCAGCGGCTCCGCGCTCTGCCCCACGGCGACGGTCGGCCACACGGCTACCGCCGCGGCGAACAAACCGATGCGGCTACAGTGCGCCAGCCATGCCCTGCGGCTCTTCACAACAACATCACCCATGAGCTCGTCGCCACCTCTGATTGAAGTCGACCATGTCACCAAACAAGTCAGCGACTCGACCGGCACGCTGACCATACTCCACGATATCCACTTCGCGCTGCCGGCGCGCGAGTCGGTGGCCATCGTCGGCGCCTCCGGCTCGGGCAAGAGCACGCTGCTGTCGATCATCGCCGGGCTCGATGTGCCGACCTCCGGCACGGTACGTCTGGCCGGCAAGGATCTTTTCAAGCTGAACGAAGACGACCGCGCCGCGGTGCGCGCCAAGCGCCTCGGTTTCGTCTTTCAGAGCTTTCAATTGCTGGCCAATCTGAACGCGGTCGAGAACGTGATGTTGCCGCTGGAGCTGCTCGGCAAACGCGATGCCCGCGCCACGGCCGAAGAGATGCTGCAACGCGTCGGACTCGGCGAGCGGTTGACGCACTACCCGAAGGTGCTGTCCGGCGGCGAACAGCAGCGCGTCGCGCTGGCGCGCGCCTTCGTCGTCAAGCCGGCCGTGCTGCTCGCCGACGAGCCCACCGGCAGCCTCGACTTCGCCACCGGCGAGCGCGTCATGGAGCTGATGTTCGACATGAACCGCGAAGCCGGCACGACGCTGGTGCTGGTGACGCACGACCGCGGCATCGCCGAGCGCTGCAAGCGGCAGATTCGCATCGAGGCGGGGAAGGTGGCGGTCGAATGAAATGGTTGTCGGCAGCGGTGGACTACCTGCCGCGCTGGCTCGACCACCAGATGCGCATCAGCGAGCAGCCGGGTTGTGCGATTGCGGTGGCGCACGAGGGCAAGCCCGTCTTCGACGCGGCGTTCGGGCATGCAGACCTCACGCGTGGCATCGCGTTGACAACGCGCCATCGCTTTCGCGTCGCATCGCACTCGAAGACTTTCACCGCCGCTGCGTTGATGAAGCTGCGCGAGCAGCGCAAGTTGCAGCTCGACGATCCTGTCGGCAAGCATGTCGGCGGCCTGCGCGCCGACGTCGGCGCGCTGACGCTGGCGCAACTCGCGAGCCACAGCGCTGGGCTCGTGCGCGACGGCACCGACGCACGCCAATGGTCGCTGCAACGTCCGTTTCTCGACGAGAAGTCGCTGCGCGCGGACCTTGCCCAAGCGCCGACGCTGGACGCCAACACGCGCTTCAAGTATTCCAACCACGGCTACGGTCTGCTCGGCCTGGCGATCGAGCAGATCACCGGCGAGCGCTACGCCGATTGGGTGGTGCGCGAGATCGTCGCTGCCGCCGGCCTCGAGGAAACCTCGCCCGACGTGCAGGCGCTGCCCGCGCGCGCCAAGCTCGTTGCAGGCCACAGCGCGAAGCAGCCGCTCGGCAAACGCGCCGCCATCGACGTCGGCATGAGCACGCACGCGCTCGCTTCGGCCACCGGTTTTGTCAGCACCGCGGCCGACCTCGCGCGCTTCTACGCCGGACTCGCGCCGGACGCGCGCAGCAGCGTGCTGTCGGCCGCCAGCCGGCGCGAGATGGCGCGGCGTCAATGGCGCAGCGAGCACGACAGCATGGCGCGCTGGTATGGATTGGGCCTGATTGCAGGCACCACAGGCGCATGGGACCACGTCGGCCACAGCGGCGGCTTCCCCGGCGTCATCACGCGCACGGCCTGCGTGAGCGCGCAGCAACTCGCCGTGTCGGTGCTGACCAATGCCGCCGATGGCCTGTCGCACCAATGGCTCGACGGCGCGCTGCACGTGCTGCAGACCTTCGAGAAACACGGCGCACCATCGCGTCGCAGCGCGCGCTGGCAGGGCCGCTTCTGGAACCTGTGGGGCGCCTTCGACCTGCTGCCGATGGCCGGCTCGCGCGTGCTGCTGGCCAACCCCGGCCTCGCCAACCCGATGCAGGATGCGACCGAGATCGAAGTGACGGCAACCGATCGCGGCCACGTCACGCTCGGCGGCGGCTTTGCGAACCACGGCGAGCCGGTGCGCATCGAGCGCGATGGGCGCGGGCGTGCCAAGAGCCTGTGGCACGGCGGCATGCGTCTTGAAACGGAAGCAGCGGTGCGCACGGCGCTCGTCAAACGCTCTCGCTGACGACCTTGACTTCGGTCTTGACCGAGTTGGCGATGAAGCATTCTTCGTGCGCCTTGTGGTGCAGCGCATCGAGCGCTTCGGGTGTCGGGCCGAGACCGTCGGCGAACGTCACGCTCGGCCGCAGCGTCACGTGCGACAACCACAGCTTGCCGTTTTGATTCTTCGTCATCACGCCTTGCGCCGCATCGCTGTAGCGGTCCACCACATGCCCGGCCTTCGCGGCGAGCGAGAGGAACCACAGCATGTGGCATGACGCGATCGAGGCGACCAGCATCTCTTCCGGATCGACAGCGCTCGGGTCGGACCAGGGCAGCGGCACCGATGAAACCGCGGACGACGCCGGCACCACGGCGCCGCCGTCGAAGCGCAATTCGTGACGGCGGCTGTAGCGCTGGTCGGTGAAAGATTCGCCGGCGGCGCGTTGCCATTGCACGTTGGCGTCGTAGGTGTGAGTTGCTGCACTCATGCTTTGATCTCCAGAAATTCGAGAACCGGCGCCAGGCTGCGCACCGGGTCTTCTTCCTGCGGCACGTGGCCGAGGCCATCCAACACGACGACGCGTGCGCCGGCGATGTCGTTCGCGAAACGCTGTGCCGTATCGACAGGGATCAGCTGGTCGGCGCCGCCCCAGAGCACGAGCGTCGGCACGGTGATGGTCTTCAGCCGCGCTACGGCCACCCCCGGTTCGAGCTGCTGCGCGCGCAGGCCGAGCGCGCGGCGGTTGCCTTCGCGCAGCGTCAGCTCGTAGTAGCGATCGACAACGCCTTCGGTGATGCGCGAGTCGTCGCCGTAGACGTTGGCCACGCTCGACGCGACCAGCGCGCGCGGCAGCAGGTGCTCGCCGATGCGATTCAACAGCGGAATGCGCGCGATGCGAAAACCCAGCGGCACCGAGCCCGGCGTGAAGTCGTAGCCCGAGGCGTCGATCAGCAGCAGCCGTGTGAAGCGAGACGGCGCCAGTGACAGCGCACGCCAGGCCACTTCGCCGCCGAGCGAGTTGCCGCCGATGACGGCGCTGTCGACCTTCAACGCGTCCATCACGTCGAGCACGAAACGCGCGTAGGCGTCGCCGCGGTAGTCGTCGGCCGCGTACTGGCCGGCAAACGGCCCGGTGAGGCCGAAGCCCGGCAGATCGAAAGTGATGACGCGACGCGTCTTCTTCAGCGTGCGCACCCAGCCTTCCCAGGTGTGCAGGCTTGCCCCCGTGCCGTGCAGGAGCACGATCGCCGACGGATCGTCGCGCGCGCCCTCGTCGCGCGGCAGGTTCACGGTGAAGAGCGCGCCGCCACCCTCGCGGTT
>CADEEN010000355.1 GCA_902826345.1 uncultured Burkholderiales bacterium
CGGCAAGCAGGTGCACCTGACCTATGAGCTGCCGTTGGCCGAGATCGTGCTCGACTTCTTCGACAAGCTGAAGAGCGTGTCGCGCGGCTACGCCAGCATGGACTACGAGTTCAAGGAGTACCGTGCCGCCGATGTCGTCAAGGTTGACATCCTGATCAATGGCGACAAGGTCGATCCGCTGGCGATGATCGTGCACCGCGCGCAGAGCCAGCACCGCGGCCGCGGCGTGGCCGCCAAGATGCGCAAGCTGATCCCGCGCCAGATGTACGACGTGGCCATCCAGGCCACCATCGGCGCGAACATCATCGCCCGCGAGGACGTCAAGGCGCTGCGCAAAAACGTGCTGGCAAAATGCTACGGCGGCGACATCACGCGCAAGAAGAAGCTGCTCGAAAAACAAAAGGCCGGCAAAAAACGCATGAAGCAGATCGGCACCGTCGAGGTGCCGCAAGAGGCGTTCCTGGCCATTCTTCAGGTGGACGATTGATGGGTTTCATGGGCACCTTGACGGCGCTGCTGTACGGCGCGCTGCTGGTCTATCTCGGCGGCTGGTTTCAGGACCGATGGATCGGCGACTTCTCGCTGCTGCTGTTCCTGCTGACGCTCGTCACCTTCTTCTACTGGCTGGCCGAGCGTCTTTACTTCGCGCCGGCGCGCGTCAAGGCAGCGGCCAAAGCCGAAGCCGAGATCACGGCCCGGCGCGCTGATCTGGCAAAGCAGGGCATCGAAAAGGTCGACAACAGCTTTAGCGAATCGGCCCGCGCAAAAATTCTGGCGCAACCCTGGTGGCTCGACTGGACCGCCGGCCTGTTCCCGGTGATCCTCATCGTCTTCCTGCTGCGCTCGTTCCTCTTCGAGCCGTTCAAGATCCCCTCGGGCTCGATGCTGCCGACGCTGGAGTCGGGCGACCTGATCCTGGTGCAGAAGTTCGCCTACGGCGTGCGTCTGCCGGTGATCGACAAGAAGGTGCTGGCCACCGGCGAGCCGGCGCGCGGCGACGTCGTCGTCTTCCGCTATCCGCCCGACCCGCGCATCGACTACATCAAGCGTGTCGTCGGCCTGCCCGGTGACGACGTGGCCTGGCTGAACAAGAAGCTCACCATCAACGGCAAGGCCGTCGAGACCACCGCGCTGCCCGACTACTTCGACGAAGAAGGTCGCGCCTACACCCAGCAGTTGCGCGAGAGCCTGGTCGGCGTCGATCACCGCATCCTGCTGCGTGCCGATCGTCCACCGTTCGTTCCCGGCGCCGAGCAGTTTCCGAACCGCGATGCCTGCCGCTACAGCGCTGAAGGCGTGGCGTGCAAGGTACCCGCCGGCCACTACTTCGTCATGGGCGACAACCGTGACAATTCCGTCGATTCACGCTACTGGGGCTTCGTTCCAGACCGAAATCTGAAGGGCCGGGCCTTCTTCGTCTGGATGAATTTCGGTAACCTCGGTCGTATCGGCACCTTCCGTTGACGGCGCCGCTTCAACAAGAGCCGGAGAAACGATCCATGACGCGAGCCGACATCCGAGGTAACGCTGCCACCCGCCAACGCGGCGTCACGCTGCTCGGCCTGCTGTTCTGGGGCATCCTCGTGGCGATGGGGGCGCTCGTCGTCATCCGCGTGCTGCCGACGATCAACGAGTTCACCACCATCCAGCGTGCCGTGAAGAAGCTGGCGCAGGAGAGCCCGGGCACGGTGCCTGAAATCCGCACCGCGTTCGAGCGCCAGAAGGACATCGAATACTCGATCTCCAGCATCAGCGGCAAGGATCTGCAGATCACCAAGGAGAACGACAAGGTCGTGATCCGCTTCGCATACGACAAGGAAATCCCGTTGTTCGAACCGGTGTTCCTGCTCATCAAGTACAGCGGCGAGGGCCGCTCGAACTGAACATGACGACCCCAAGCTCGCTGCGCTCGCGCCCCCCGAGGGGAGCTCAGGCCGCTCGGGGCGGCCCGGCGATGGCCTGAGATGGATTCGCTGGCAGCGCTGCAACAACGCCTGGGGCACCGCTTCGCCAGCAGCGCGCTGCTCACCCGCGCACTCACGCACCGCAGCGCCGGCGCCGAGCACAACGAGCGCCTCGAATTCCTCGGTGATGCGGTGCTGCAAGCTGCGATTTCCGCGTTGCTGTTCGAGCGTTTTGCCGGCTCCGACGAAGGCGATCTGACGCGTGTGCGCGCGCACCTCGTACGCGAAGACAGCCTGGCCCGCGTCGCGCTGGCCATCGGCCTGCCGGAGGTGCTGCGTCTGTCCGAAGGCGAGGCGCGCGGCGGCGGCGCGCAGCGGCCATCGATCCTGGCCGACTGCGTCGAGGCACTGATCGGCGCCACCTTTCTCGACGGCGGCTACGCAGCGGCGCAAGCGCTGGTGCAGCGCTTGTTCGGCGAGATCATCGCCGGCAGCGATATCGACGGCTGGAGCAAGGACGCCAAGACCGAGTTGCAGGAGTGGCTGCAGGCGCGTAAGCTGCCGGTGCCGGCCTACCGCATCGTCGCCACGCGCGGCCAGTCGCATGCGCAGACCTTCGACGTCGAATGCGCCGTGGCGGCGCTCGGCCTGGCTGAACACGGCGAAGGCAAGTCGCGCCGCAGCGCCGAACAAGACGCTGCGCGGCGTATGCTCAGCTGCCTCAAAGCCAGCGACAAACCGGACGGACCGTTGAGGGCCTGATCCGCCAATCTCCTTTTGGACACGACTGACCACAGCGCTTCGCCGCAACAACGCTGCGGCTTGGTCGCCATCGTCGGCCGGCCCAACGTCGGCAAGAGCACGCTGCTCAACGCATTGGTCGGCCAGAAGATCAGCATCACGTCGAACAAGGCGCAGACCACGCGCCACCGCATCACCGGCATCCGCACCGAGGCCGGTGCGCAGTGCGTGTTCGTCGACACGCCGGGCTTTCAGACGCAGCACGGCAATGCGCTCAACCGCAATTTGAACCGCACGGTGCGCAGCGTGCTGTCGGACGTGGACGTGGTGCTGTTCGTCGTCGAGGCCGGCAAGTTCACGCTCGCCGATGCCAAGGTGCTGGCGCTGCTGCCCGAGGACAAGCCGGTGCTGCTGGTGGCCAACAAGCTCGACGCGATGAAGCGCCGCGACGACGTGCTACCGTGGCTGGCGTCGATGCGTGAGCGCCGCGACTTCACCGAATTCGTGCCGCTGTCCGCGACCAGGGAGG
Organism: uncultured Burkholderiales bacterium; assembly: GCA_902826345.1. Taxonomy (GTDB): domain Bacteria; phylum Pseudomonadota; class Gammaproteobacteria; order Burkholderiales; family Burkholderiaceae_C; genus CADEEN01. Next base: position 3,175 of record CADEEN010000355.1, read on the forward strand.
CCGACATGCCGCGCCTGGCGGCTATCGTTTCCAAACACCTGCCGGAGCAGGCCTGGTTCTACGCAGAAGACGAACTCACCGACCGCAGCGAGCGCTTCCTGGCCAGCGAGTTGATCCGCGAAAAACTGTTCCGCCTGACCGGCGACGAGCTGCCGTACAGCTCGACCGTCGTCATCGACAAGTTCGAAGAAGAGGGCAACCTGCGACGCATCGCCGCCACCATCGTCGTCATGCGCGAAGCGCACAAGGGCATGATCATCGGAGAGGGCGGCGAGCGCCTGAAGCGCATCGGCAGCGAAGCGCGCCAGGAACTCGAGCGTCTGCTCGGCGCCAAGGTCTTCCTCGAAGTCTGGGTCAAGGTGCGCGCCGGCTGGGCGCAGAACGAGGAGCACTTGCGCAGTTATGGCTACGAGTAGGCAGGCCACCAATGCGTTCGACAGCTTCCTCTCCCGTGCGTGGGCCGACCACGCGACGCGCAGCGACGCCGTCGCCAGACGACTGCGTCTGCGCACGCCGCCGCCGCAGCAAGCCGAACACCTGAGCGCGCTGGTGCGCCTCGTTGCGCACCTGCTCGGCGAACACCTCGGCCGCTTCGACGATGCGCGCTGGCGGTTGGGTGCGCTGCGCACGCACCCGTTGGCGGACGAGACCGTGCAATCCGACTTGCGCGTCGCTCACGCCACGTTGGACATCACACAAGCCCGGCCCGGCGCCACGAAACGCCTCGGTGCAGCAGAGATCGTGCGCGCCGAAAGCGCGGCGGCGGCGATGACGCTCGGCCGCGGTGAGCTCGAACGCGCGTTGGACCTGATCGCTTCGGCGACGCGGCGATTGGCCGGCCGGCCCGACGCCGCGCCGCAGGACTACCGTCCACTGGCCGTGGCCTGCAACAACATGGCGTGGGAACTCGAAGAGCTGGGCGCCGAGCGCAGCGAGGTGCAGACGCAGGCGATGCTGAACATCGCGGCCGCGAGCCGCGAGCATTGGTCGCGCGCCGGCACGTGGTTGCACATCGAGCGCGCCGAGTACTGCCTGGCTTTCACGCACCTGTCGGCAGGCCTGCACGATCAGGCCTGGCTGCACGCCGCGCAGTGTCTGGCGGTGTGCCTGCGCCACCATGCCGCGCCGTTCGAGCACCTGTCCGCGCACGAAGCCATGGCGCGCGTGCACCATGCTCGCGGCGAGGAGGGCGAGCTGGCGCACCATGCCCAGGCGATGTGGGACGTGTTCGATCGATTGAACGAAGACGATCAGGCGGCGTGCCGTGAGGTCGTGGACGACGTGCTCGCGTTGCGTGTATGAGGGCTGCTCCGGCGCTGGCCGCCTACGTGCTGCATCACTACGACTGGAGCGAGTCGAGCCTGATCGTCGATCTGTTCACGCGCGACGCCGGCCGCGTGGTGGTGGCGGCCAAGGGCGCGAAGCGGCCGACGTCGAACCTGCGCGCGGTGCTGATGCCGTTTCAGCGGATCAACGTGTCGTTCG
>CADEEN010000356.1 GCA_902826345.1 uncultured Burkholderiales bacterium
GGCCGGGGCAGTACGAGCATGCGAAAGAGTTGGCGAGCCACTTGATCGGCGAAGACCCGAACGACATCGCGCGGCTGTGGGACAAGCTGTGCTGGGCCGGCGCGAGCGTGGGCCGCAGTGGCATGGCGACGCAGGCGATCGCCGCGTTCGACATCGCGCTGTGGGATCTGAAGGCCAAGCGCGCCAAGCTGCCGCTGGCCAAGCTGCTCGGCGCGCAGCGCGACAGCGTGCTTTGCTACAACACGTCGGGCGGCTTTTTGTCGTCGCCGCTGCCGGAGGTGCTGAAGAACGTCGAGATCAATCTCGAGCGCGGCGTGCGCGGCGTGAAGCTCAAGGTCGGCCAGCCCGACCCGATGATCGACTACCAGCGCGTCAAGGCCGTGCACGAACTCGTGGCGGGGCGCATGCACCTGATGGTCGATGCGAACCAGCAGTGGGACCGCGTCACCGCGCAGCGCTTCGGCAAACTCGTCGAGCCGCTCGACCTGACGTGGATCGAAGAGCCGCTCGACGCCTACGACGCCGAAGGCCACGCCACGCTCGCGGCGCTGCTCGACACGCCGATCGCCACCGGCGAGATGCTGACGAGCGTGGCCGAGCACTACGAATTGATCCGCCACAAGAGCGTGGACTTCATCCAGCCCGATGCGCCGCGCGTCGGCGGCATCACGCAGATGCTGAAGATCATGGCGCTGGCCGACCACGCGCGGCTGCGCATGGCGCCGCACTTCGCGATGGAGATTCACCTGCATTTGAGCGCGAGCTACGCGCGCGAGCCGTGGGTGGAGCACTTCGAGTGGCTGGAGCCGCTGTTCAACGAGCGACTCGTCATCAAGGACGGGCGCATGCAGGTGCCGGCGCGTCATGGCCTGGGCTTTTCGCTGAGTGAGCAGGCACGGCGCTGGACGGCGCAGAAGAGCGAGTACGGCAAGCGCGCTTAAGCGAGCAGCGTCGTCGCGAGTGCGCCGAGATCGGGTGCCGCAAAGTCCACCGCCACCGACGGCGCCGTCTCGCCGCGGCCCGGCCCATGCTCGTTCGGTCGCGCGATGTGCGCCGTGCGCAGGCCGGCGCGCGTGGCGGCGTCGAGGTCCGACGAATGCGCGGCCACCATCAGCACCTCGTGCGGCGCGCAATCGAACGCGGCGCAGGCCGCGAGATAGACCTCGGGCTTGGGCTTGTAATCGCGCGCGATCTCGGCGCCGAGGATCGCGTCCCAGTGCCAGCCGTTGCGCCGCGCCAGACCGGCCATCAGCGAGATGTTGCCGTTGGAGCAGGGCGCGAGCAGGAAACGCTCGCGCAAACGCGCCAGCGCGGGCGTGACGTCCGGCCAGGCGTCGAGGCCGTGCCAGGCGAGGTTGAGTTGCGTGCGCGTCAGCTCGTCGGCGTCGTGGCCGAAGCGATCGAGCACGATGTCGAGGTTGCGCCGGTGCAGCGCATCGAGCTTGCAGAAGGCGATGCGTCCGGCGCGCACTTGCTCCATCGCCGGCTGGTACTCGTCGCGCCACGCATCGGCGAGTGCCTCGGCTTCTTCGACGCTCACGCGCAGATGCGTGCGCAGATCGCGCGCGACGCCGCCGCGCCAATCGACGAGCGTGCCGAAGACGTCGAAGATCAGCGCGCGCAGTTGCACTTGCAGTTGCGTCATCTGCCGTGGGTTTTGCGCCAGGCGTCGAACGCCGCCTTGTTGGTCTCGTCGGTCGGCGGGTACAGGCCGAGGATCGATTGGCCAGCGAGAACGCGTTCCTGCACGAAGTCTTCAAACGCCGTCATCTCGGTGGCCTCATCGGCCAGCGCGTCGGCCAGGTGCGCCGGCAGCACGACCACGCCCTCGGCATCGCCGACGATCACGTCGCCCGGGAACACCGGCGCGTCGCCGCAGCCGATCGGCACGTCGATGTCGATCGCTTGGTGCAGCGTCAGGTTCGTCGGGGCGCTCGGGCGGGCGTGGTATGCGGGCATCGACAGCTCGGCAATGTCCGGGCTGTCGCGAAAACCACCGTCGGTGACGACGCCGGCGACGCCGCGCTTCATCAGGCGCGTGACCAGGATGCCGCCGGCCGAGGCGGCGCGCGCATCCTTGCGGCTGTCGATCACCAGCACCGCGCCGGGTGGGCAGTCCTCGACCGCTTTGCGCTGCGGATGGTCGCGGTTCTTGAACACGTCGATGGTGTTCAGGTCTTCGCGCGCCGGCATGTAGCGCAGCGTGAAGGCCTCGCCGACCATGTTGGGCAACGCCGGGTTCAACGGCAGCACGCCCTGGATGAACTGGCGCATGAAGCCACGCTTGAAGAGCGCCGTGCACAGCGTGGCGGTGCTGACCTTCAGCAGTTTGCCGCGGGTGCTTGCCTTCATCGTGCCGTCTCCTCGGCAAGTTCGATGGCGTGCTCGCGCGCGCAGGCGGCCAGCGCGCTCCAGGTCGCGTCGTCGTAGGCGATGCCGTTTTCGCGCGCGCTGGCCAGATGGCGCGCGGCCGAGTCACCCGGCAAACGCACCGGCTGCGCGGCATCGATCGGCTTGTTCGCACGGCAGCGGTCAGCGAAGTGATCCATCAGCCGCGCGAACTCGTCGCGGCCGGCGAACAGCGCCGGGTCGATCAGTTGCACGAAGGTGTTGCCGCCCCAGCGCTTGGGCGCATCGGCGCGGCCGTGACCGGCCAGGCCTTGCGACAAGGCTTCGACCATCAGCGCCAGGCCGAAACCCTTGTGGCCATGGTCCGTGCCGCCGATGAGTTGCAGCGATCCGCGCGGCGTGCTGTGTTCGAGCACGCGCGGGTCGGTGGTGGGTTTGCCTTCGTGGTCGAGCAGCCACGGCTGGTCGAACGGCGTGCCTTCGGCGACCTTCTGCCGCGTCATGGACGTTGTTGTGATCGAGGCGCAGATGTCCACCAGCACCGGGTTCGGCGTGCCGGGGTAGCCAATGGCGAACGGGTCCGGCGTGAACAGCGCTTCGCAGCCGCCGTACGGCGCGACGCGCGCGCCGGCGGGGTCGGAGTTGGCGATGAAAACGACGAAGCCCTTGTCCACCGCGCGCAGGCACAGCGCGGCCAGGCAGCCGATGTGGTGGCTGCGGCGCACCGTCACCGCGGCGATGCCTTGCTCGGCCGCGCGCGGCAGCGCCCAGTCGATGGCGCGCGCGATCATCCATTGGCCGGGCAGGTAGCGGCCGTCCCACAGCGCGACGACCCCGCGCTCGCTGATGACCTCGGGCTCGCCGCTCTTCGTCATCGTGCCCTTGGCGAGTTCGGCCAGGTAGAGCGGCAACATCGCCAGGCCGTGCGTGCGCCGGCCGAGCGCGTCGGTGAGGACGAGCAACTCGGCCATCGTGCCGGCCTTGTCGGCGTCCATGCCGGCGGCGGCGAACAGCTCGCGCGCGAAGCGTTCGAGCGTCGCAATGTTATGCATTGCCCTCAAGCTGGGTGCCAGCCTTGGCAATCAGCGCGCTCCATCGCTTGCCCTCGCGATCAAGAAACTCGCTCGTCTCCTTCGACGTCGAGGTCATCACCTCGGCCCCTGCCGCGGCCAACTTGGCGCGGATGTCGGGCATGCGGATCGTCGCCACCAGCGCCGCGGCGAGCTTCTCGGCGTTGGCCTTGTTCATCGACGACGGTATCGCGATGCCCTGGTAGGTGCCGCTCTCGAAATCCTTCACGCCCTGCTCGGCGATCGTCGGCGCGTCGGGCAACAGCGCCATGCGCGTGCGCTTCGAAATGCCGAGCAGCTTCAAGCGCCCGGCCTGCACCAGCGGCAGCGTGGCCAGCATGCCGTTCAACACCAGTTGCGTGTTGCCGGCAGCCACGTCGGCGATGCTCTGCGCGCCGCCGCGGAACGGCACATGGACGAACTTCATGCCCGTGGCCAGCGCGATCTCGACCGCGCCGAGGTGGTTCGCCGAGCCGATGCCCGACGAGGCGAGGTTGATCGGCTTCTTCTTCGACCACTCGGCGAACTCCTTGACGTTGTTCGCCGGCACCGACGGGTGCGTGCACAGCAGGTGCGGCGAGTAGGCCAGCATCGTCGCGCCGGCGAGTTGCGCCGGCTTGTAGGGCAGCGCCTTGTCCATCACGCCGTTGATCGCCAGCGAGCTCATGTCGGACAGCAGCACCATGTGCTCGTTGTTCGACTGCGCGACGGCGGCCGCGCCGACGGCGCCATTGGCGCCGGTCTTGTTCTCGACGATAACGTTGGTCTTCAGAACCTGGCCGAGCGGCTGCGAGATCAACCGCGCGATCACGTCCGACGTGCCGCCGGGCGGGAAGGGCACGATGATCGTCAGCGGCTTGTCGGGCCAAGTGGCGGCGAGCGACGGCGCGGCGATGAAGGCGGCGCTGGAGGCGAGGACGAGGCGGCGTGTGGTCATGGTGTTGTGTGTCTCCGTGGTTCTGGTAGATGACAGGCTCGGCCACCGGAGCGCCGAATGCCGTTTCGAGGAAATCGAAATCGCAGCCTTCGCCTCGGGCTTTTCATTTGGGGCTGAGGTGGTGTCGGTGCGACGGTAGTGCAACTGCAGCGTCTCACCAATGGGGATCTCCTTCACTGAGGGCCGCCTGCCTTTTCGCGCCTGCCGCTACGATGCGCGGCGCAATGCTTTCGCAAGAGGGAATTACCCCATGAAGATCACGATCATCGTCAACGGGGATGTCGGTGTCGTC
>CADEEN010000357.1 GCA_902826345.1 uncultured Burkholderiales bacterium
GTTTGGCGGCGATGTTCACACAGGACCGCAACCCCTCCATCAAGGAAAACCATCGGCCCGGCGAGCCTAATATCGCGCGTGTTCCGCGCACTCTGAACGCCGATGACAGCCCCACCGATCGACATGCGAGACCCCGCGTTTCGCAACGACCCGTATCCGCTATTGCACGCGCTGCGCGAGCGCGGCCGCGTCGAGCGTGACGTCATCGGCATCTGGCTCATCGGCCACCATGCCGACGTCAGCGCCGGCCTGCGCGACCACCACCTGAGCCGCGAGCCGCAGCGCCTGCCGGCGTGGGACATGCTGCGCCCCTTCGTCGCCGACTCGACGCTCGAGCGCACCACCTTGCAGTGGATGCTGATGAACGATCCGCCGAAGCACACGCGCCTGCGCCGCCTCGTCAACGGCGCGTTCAAGCCGCCGGTGATCGAGGCGCTGCGCGGGCGCATCGGCCAGATCACCGACGAGCTGCTGGCGGCCTTGCCTGCAGCCGGATCCAGCGAGAGCTTCGACCTGATGGCCGGCCTGGCGCAGCCGCTGCCGGTGCGCGTCATCTGCGACGTGCTCGGCCTGCCGGCGCAAGACTTCGCGCAGACCAAGGCCTGGTCCGACACGCTGGCGTTGCTGATGGAGCCGGTGCAGCGCAAGGCCTGGCGGCAAAGTGCCGCCACTGCTGCCGACGAGATGGTGGCCTACCTGCGCGGGCATGTTGCAAGCCACCGCGCCGCGCCGCGCGACGACCTGCTCGGCGCTCTGATCCACGCGCAGGACGAAGGCGACGGCACGCTCAGCGACGACGAGTTGCTCGGCAACCTGGTGCTGCTGTTCATCGCCGGTCACGAGACGACGACCAACCTCATCGGCAACGGCGCGCTGGCGCTGCTGCGCCACCCCGAAGCAATGGCCCATCTGCGCAGCGACACGCCAGCGCTGCTGCCCGGCGCGGTGGCCGAGATGCTGCGCTTCGAAGGCTCGGTGAACATGGTGCCGCGCCACACCGTCACGCCGTATGCCGTCGGCGACGCGATGGTGCCGCCCGGCGAGGTGCTGTTCTTCATGCTCGGCGCCGCCAACCGCGACCCCGCCGTGTTCGCCGCGCCCGACCGCTTCGACATCACGCGCGCGCCGAACCCACACCTGGCTTTCGGCGCCGGCATCCACTACTGCGTCGGCGCGCCGCTGGCCCGGCTCGAAGGCGAGGTCGCGTTTGAGCGCCTGCTTGCGCGCTATCCGCAACTGCGATGGGCCGACGACACGCCGTTGTGGCGGCCACTGATCAACTTGCGCGGGCTGGAGCGGCTGACCGTGCGCGCGACCTGAGGCCGCGCGTCAATCGCCGGTCGGCGCGATCTTGAAGTCCAAGATCGCCGGATGCGCTTCCAGCGTATCGGCCAGGCGCGACACGGCCTTGCGGTCCTTGGTGCGCATCACCATGCCGTGGCGCTTGACGCCGCCTTCACCGTCGTAGCGGTGGCTGAAGTTGGCGATCGAAAAACCGTGCGTGCGCAGCAGCTCGCGCAAGCTGTCCTCGTCGATGCCGCCGTCGCGCGCAAGGCGCACGTCGAACTGGAAGTAGGCCTGCGTCGGCATCGCGCTCTCGATCCAGCGAAAGATCGACAGCACGCTCATCGTCAACGCCACGCTGACGACCAGCGGAAAGTAAAAGCCGATGCCGGCCAGCACGCCGATCGCCGCCGTGATCCAGATCGACGCGGCGGTCGTCAGGCCGCGAACCGTGAGGCCCTCCTTGATGATCGCGCCGGCGCCGAGAAAACCGATGCCGGTCATGATGCCTTGCGCCATGCGCGTCGGGTCCAGGCGGATCTCGCCGGGCGCCGTGCGCACCCACGTCGCTTCGTACACGGTCACCAGCATCAGCAGGCTCGACGACATGCAGACCAGCGCGTGCGTGCGAAAGCCCGCCGGCCGGCCGTTGTACGAGCGCTCGTAGCCGATCAGCGCGCCGGCGAAGAGCGCGGCAAGCAGACGCCAGACCATCTCGATGTGGTCGGCGGTCAGTTCGAAATTCATGGCTCGGGTGGGGCGAAAAGGGTGCGGTGCGCCCGGCCATTGTCACCCCGGCGTCGTTGACGCTCAGCCGCGGCGCATGCGCCAGGCGTTGAACAGCAGCCACGAAAACGCCAGGCCGGCCACGGCCAGCGCCGCCCATGCCTGCACCGGCGCGCTGCGCACCAGCGCTTGCGCCGGGTCGGCCAGCGGCACCTTGACGCTGATCAGACCGGCCGGCTTGCCGGCGACGTAGCCGAAGCCGCCACCGCCGTTGAACTGCGCGTTGGTGCGCAGGAACTCCGGCGCCGTCTCCGGCTTGTCGTGGCAGCGCAGGCAACTCGGCTGCGCCACCATCGACCGCGCGTACAGCAAAGTGCCCGACTGCACCTTCCAGTACTCGGGCGTCTTCTCGCCTGCGGCCGCCGCGGCCTGCACCGCGTCGAGGGCCTCGCGCTCGAAAGCGTCGGGCGCGTTGTTGGTGTTGAGCACCGTGCGCGCTGTCAGGCGAAAGCGCGCCTTGCTGCCGGAGGCGGCGACCACGTCGGCGACCTCGCGCTGGATCAGCGCCGGATTCTTCCAGTGGTAGGCCTCGACGCGTTGCAACGCCGCCTGCTCGCCGACGGCGCTCTTCACCAACGCGCCTTGAAGCACCGATGAATCGCTGTCGGATACCGAGTACACCGCGCGCGTCAGGAAGTTGCCCGGGATCTTGGCGTCGGTGCCGGTGGTCTTGGCGTGCACGCCGCCGTACTGCGAAGCCCAGCGGCCGATGTTCTCCACCATGTCGGCGACGGTGCGGCCCTCGCTCAGCGTCTGCCGCAGGACCAGGGTCTGGCCGAGCCACCACATCGCGGCGCCGAGCGACAGCAGCAGCAGCGCCAGCGGCAGCAGGTTGGACGGGGCAGGCCGGCGTGCGGCATGCGGCGTGGTATGGGTTTTCATGGTGATCGCCTGTTGTTGAGGGGCGCTGCGCAAGAACCACCACGCTGCGATGCGCAAGATACGGCCTGCCCGCCGCCACGGATGCCGGCGCACCGCGAGGCGCGCGCGTCGGCGTGACGTATTGCCCGCTATCCGTGCGCGACCGGTAGGTACGTCAGGTGCGCACGAACACCGTCACCAGCGGCACATCGCCGACCTGCCGGCTCCAGTGCCCGTGCAGCCGGGCATCGAACACCGCACCGGCCGGCAGCGTGTCGTTGGAGTAGAAGTGGTCGCCGGCGTGGAAGACGCGGCTCGTGCCGTCCTGCAGGCCGATCTCCATCGCGCCTTTGAGCACGAAGAGCCACTGCGGCGTCCCGGTGCAGTGGAACTCGCTGCGAAAACCGACCGGGCTCTCGCGCCACTGCACGCCGCCGCTCGGCGTCAACGGCGAAAGGCGCGCGGCCGGCTTGCCTTCGGAGAGCGCCAGCGGCTGTTCGCGAAAGCGCGCGCGGCCGTCGGCGCCGGTTTCAAGGAGGACTTGGGTCAGTGTCGGTGTCGTCATGGCAGGTGTTTGCGGATGGCAGCGACGAGGTCGTCGGTGGAGGCGGCAATGTCGAGCGTGATCGCGCGCTCGTCGTCGCCGGGGGTTTCGAGCGTGGCGAGCTGGCTCGGCAACAGCGCGGGCGGCATGTAGTGGCCGGGCCGCGCGCCGATGCGTTCGGCCAGCAGCGCCGCGCTGCCGGTCAGGTGCACGAGGGTCAGTGATGGCGCACCGCGGCGCAGCGCATCGCGGTAGCTGCGCTTCAGCGCCGAGCAAGCCAGCACCACGGACTCATCGGCGGCGCCGGCTGCTGCGAGCCGCGCGTCCAACGCGTCGAGCCACGGCGCGCGCTCAGCGTCGGTGAGGGCCACACCGGCGCGCATGCGCTCGACGTTGGCCGGCGGATGAAAGTCGTCGGCGTCGAGGAAGGTGGCCTGCACCTGCTCTGCGAGCGCGCGGCCGACGGTGGACTTGCCGCAGCCGGACACGCCCATGACGACGATGGCGAAGCCACCCGGGCCAGCGCCGGGCCGCTCCCAAGCGTCGGCCCGGGCCTCCCCTCGGGGGAGTCCTTGCGCAGCACGGGAGGGGTCGTCAATCATTCAGCGGCACTCAGGCACCGGCGTCGGCGGCTTCTCGCCGGCAAAAAAAGCGCGCAGGTTGTCGAACGCCAGATTCGCCATCGCATGCCGCGTCGCCACCGTCGCGCTGCCGATGTGCGGCACGAGCACCACGTTGTCGAGTGCGCGCAATGCCTCGGGCACATGCGGCTCGTTCTCGAACACGTCGAGCGCCGCGCCGGCGATCCTGCCCCTCTGCAAGGCCTCGATCAGCGCCGCCTCGTCGACCACCGAGCCACGGGCGACGTTGATCAGAAAGCCTTTCGGCCCCAGTGCTTCGAGCACCGAGGCGTCGATCAACTTGCGCGTCGCCGCGCCGCCCGGCGTGATGACGACGAGAAAGTCGCTGACCGCCGCCAGCGCCTGCGGCGTGGCGTGAAACGCGTGGGGCAGGTCGGGTTTGGGGCGGCGAGGGGGGTAGGCGGTGGTCCTTGCGAAGGGGAGAGGGCGGTCGGCAGACGGCTGGCCGGGGCGGGCCAAGGCGGCGATGGACC
>CADEEN010000358.1 GCA_902826345.1 uncultured Burkholderiales bacterium
GTGAACACGGCGATGATCGCCGCGGTGATGGCGCCGAAGGTCACCAGCGGCACCGAGCCTTCGTAGGTCTTCTCGCGCTTGGCGACGACCAGCGTGCCGAAGAAGACGAAGCAGGCAACCAGCGCGCCGACCGCGAACAGGATCAGCCCGAGGTAGAAGGCCGGCTCGGCCATCATCGGCACGTAGCTCGTCATCATCACGGAGGACGCGCCGCGCCAGACGGCGACGTTGTTGGTGATCGAGCCGATCACCATCAGCGCGAAGGCGAGCCAGGCGATCTTCGGTGTGGCGATGCGACAGCGCAGCAGCGTCGAGGCGGCGAAGTACAGCACCGCAATCTCGAAGAAGATGATCCAGAAGATCAGCATGTCGATGCCGTGCGCCGTCAGCACCTGGTAGAAGCGATCCGCTTCCAACCAGCGGAACGCCGGCCAGCGCGTCAGCACGACGCCGATGGCGAGCAGGCCGCCGATCAGCAGCCAGACCACGGCGACGAAGGCGTTGGCCTTCATCAGGGTTTCGGCCTGGTGCTCGAACTGCAGGCCCGAGCGCGGGCAGGTTCTGTACGTTGTCATGCCTGCCCCCTCACTTGATGTAGATGCGGCCGACCATCTTGTGATGGCCGATGCCGCAGAACTCGTTGCAGACCACCGAGTAGGTGCCCGACTGGTTGGGCGTCACGGTGACGACGTGCTCGAAGCCCGGCACCATCTGGATGTTGATGTTGGCCGGCTGCAGCGAGAAGCCGTGGTTGTAGTCCATCGCGCTCAGGTGCAGCTTGTAGGTCTTGCCCCTCTCGAGTTCGAGGATCGGATGAAAGGCCCACAGCCGCGCCAGCAGGTAGACGTCGCTGCCCGGCGGCGGCGCGACGACCGGCGTCTTCTCGTCGGTCTCGGTGCGCACGGTGTGCTTGTCGACCATCGCCTGCACCTTGGCCATGAACTTGTCCGGCGTGGTGCGGTAGGTCTCGGTCGACAGGTTCTGGTTGCCCCAGATGTGCCAGCCGACCATCATCGCGAACATGATCAGGCACCAGGTCAGCGCGATCGCGATCCAGGTGCCTTCGACACGGTCGATGGGGTGGCGGTACCACAGACGTTCAGCGGGCGGGAGGATGGCGCTCATCGCGTGCTCCTACTTCGCCACCGGCAGCGTCAGGATGTCGAACACGCCCCAGACCGTGTAGACCACCATCGGCACCATGACACCGAGGAACAACAGCAGGAAGGGGTTGTCGAGCAGTTGCTGCATCCACGGCACCGGGGCGGTGGCGTCGTCGTCTTCGTGGCGTGTGCTCATGACGGTCTCCTCTTGAACGTGCGACCGATTGGAGAGCCGGCCCGAGTCACGCGCCTTGATCCAGGGCAAGAAGGGCGTTGCTGCCGTCCCTAGGATGGGGCGTAACGATGAAGGCTGACGTGGCAGTACCCAACGCGACGCTCGTACTGCGCCGCACTGCTTGGCTGTGCGCGGCGCTGATGGCCGTCGTGGTGGTGGCCAGCGCGTTCTTGCGCCATCACGGCGCGAGCGCGGCGCTGCAAGCGGCGTGGGCGAGCGAGCTCGCGCTGGCGCGCCAAGTGCACCGCGTCGCAGCGACGCTGGCGCTGATCGGCGCGGTGGTGCTGGTGGTGTTGGCGCGGCGTGCCCGATCGCCGCGCGTCGCGCTCGCGTGGTGTCTGCTCGGCGTGGGCTTGCTGCTGTCGGTCGTCGGCGTGGCGGGCGGCGCGTCGCGTGCAGCGCCGGTGGTGGTGATCAACCTGCTCGGCGGCCTGGCGATGCTGGCCTTGTGCGTGCGGCTGGCGGCGGGCGACACGCGCGCGGGCGTCGGCCGCGCTGCGCCGATCGTGCTCGTGCTGGTGGCGTTGCAGGCAACGGCCGGCGCATTCGCCAGCGCGAACGCATCAGCCGATTGCGCAGCGCTGACCGGCTGCAGCGCCTACGCGCTGCTGCACCGCACGAGCGGTGTGCTGCTCGCCTTCACGCTGATGGCTTTCGGCGGGTGGACGGCGTGGCGCCTGCAGCGCCCATCGGGCGCGACGCTCGCGTTGATCGGCTTGTTGTTGCTGCTGCTCGGCACCATCGCGGCTGGCATCGGCAGCACCACGCTGCCCGTGCTGATCGTGATGCACAACGCGTTCGGGGCCGCGGCGGTGGCGGCGTTGGTTCGGCTGGGATGACGCCGTCGGCAGGCCGCGACGATCGTTTGCGGCGCATCAAAGCCGCCCTGCTGCGAGTGCGCACAATCCGCAGCACCCGGCCCCGCCATGGACCTGCGCGTCTTCAACATCCCCCGCTACCTGTCGGTGCAACCCCTGTTCACCGACTTGAGCCCGCCCGAGCTCGAGCGCCTGGCGCAGGGTTGCGTGATGCGCCGCTTCGCGCGCGGCGAAGACATCTTTCGCGTCGGCGAGCGCTGCGAAGAATTCCATGTCTGCGTCACCGGCCAGGTCAAGCTGTTCGCGGTGTCGCCGGCCGGCGCGGAAAAGGTGATCGACATCGTCGCCCCAGGGCAGAGCTTTGCCGAGGCGCTGATGTTCACCGGCGCGCCGTACATCATCAACGCGCAGGCGCTGGCCGACGTGCTGCTGCTCACGGTCAGCAGGGTCGCGGTCGAAGGCGAGATCGCGCGCGATGCGCGGTTCGCGCTGCGCATGCTGGCCGGCATCTCGCGCCGCCTGCACGGCCTCGTGCACGACGTCGAGGCCTATGCGCTGCACAGCGGCGTGCAGCGCGTGATCGGCTATCTGCTGCGCGACATCGCGGCCGATGAGGATCAGCCGGTGACGGTGTCGCTGCCGGTGAGCAAGGCGACGATCGCCTCGCGCTTGTCGCTGACGCCGGAGTATTTTTCGCGCGTGCTGCACGAACTCGAAGCGGCCGGGCTGGTGCGCATCGACAAGCGCGACATCCACATCCTCGATGCCGGAGCGCTGGCGAACTACCGCTCGCCCTGACTTTCCAGCGCCGGGTTCGCATCGGTCTCGAAGCGCGTGATCGCGCGCCGGATGTCGAGGTTCACCAGCCACCAGGCCTGCGCGCTGCGCGCCAGCACGTGCGCGTTGTTGCCGGCGTCGATGGCCAGCGCGCGCACCGGCGTGGCCAGCACGCTGCGTCGCGCACCTAGAAAACCCGGCGCGGCGATGGCTTCGCCCATCCGGAAGTCGTGCACCAGGCCGTCGTGCAGGGGCGGTGCGTTCGGATCGACCGAGAGCTCCCACAGCTCGGGCAGCGTGTCGAAGGCGATGACGAAACTGCGGCGTTGCGGCAGCCAGCGCACGGCGCTGACGGCGCTCGCGTTTTCGCCGGACAAGGCGCGTGCCGGCAGCGTCTTCACGGGCTGGCCGGTGTCGAAGACGACGACGGCGCTGCCGCGCCCTTCGACACGCCAGCGCCCGTCACTGGACTCGTCGGCAGGAGCGGCGAGCGCGAGGCCGCAACACGCCGCCAGCGCCAGCCCTGCGGATCGGCTCACGACTTCAGGATCAGCTCCACCGCCTCCTTCAAATCCTTGTCGCTGATCTTGTCCGGCGGGTTCGGCGCCATCGGCACCGGGCCGAAGACGCCGCTGCCTCCCTTGCGCACTTTCTCGGCCAGCTTCGGCGGCGCATCGGCCTGGCCCTTGTACTTGACCGCGATGTCCTTGAACGACGGGCCGACGAGCTTCTTGTCTTTCGTGTGGCAGGCCATGCAGCCGGCCTTGTCCATCGCGGCGAGCGTCGATGCGTCGTCGGCCTGGGCGGCGAAGGCGGTGAGTGCGAGCGCGGCGGCGAAGGCCAGCGGGGCGAGGTAGCGCGTGTTCATCAGTACACATCCTTCTGCGTGTTGTTGACGTTGAACTTGCCGGTGGGGGTGATCAGGCGCGGATCCTTGATCACCGTCTTCAGCTTGCGCGTCTTGTCGTCGACGACGACGATCGCGCTCTGCTTGTCCTTGGCGCTCCAGACCGAGAACCAGACCTCGTCGCCGGCCACGTTGTACTCGGGCTGCACGACGCGCTTGGCGCCGTCGTCCTTCAAGCCCGCCCACTCGGCGATCGGCAGCACGGTGTAGCCCTTGTCGAGGTTCTTGATGTCGAACACCGCCACCGACTGCGAGATCTTCGGATCGGGGTTGAGCGTCGTGTCGACGTACAGGTTTGTGCTCTTCGGGTGCGTCTTCAGGAACAGCGAACCGCCGCCCTGGCCCTTGAGCACCGCGACCTGCTTGAACGCGTAGGGCTTGTGCTTGATGGGGTCGGTGCCGATCAGCGAGATCGTCTCGTCGCCGAGGTGGCCGGTGGACCACACGGGGCCGAACTTCGGGTGCACGAAGTTGGCGCCGCGGCCCGGGTGCGGGATCTTGCCGACGTCGATCAGCGCGGTCAGCTTGCCCTCCTTCATGTCCACCGCGGCGATCTTGTTGCTCTGGTTGGCGGCCACCATGAAGTAGCGCTTGGTTGAATCGAAGCCGCCGTCGTGCAGGAAGCGCGCTGTGCCGATCGTCGTCACCTTCAGCGCATCGACATTGCTGTAGTCCACCAGCAGCGTCTGCCCGGTCTCCTTCACGTTGACGACGAACTCGGGCTTGAAGTG
>CADEEN010000359.1 GCA_902826345.1 uncultured Burkholderiales bacterium
GGGTCGGGGAGCGCTTTTTGCGCGCCGGATCGGGCGCAACCGTCAGCGCGCCTGAGAAATAGTTCCACCCCGGTGTCCGGCAAAGGCCTCAAGCGCGTCAGGTTGTAACCGGGGTGGCGGCGCGGGCCGCCCTGGTTCACGTCCCGCCGCACCCGGCCAAGTGCGCTTGTTACATCCACCCCCGGCCAGCCCCTCACATTAGGGGGGTCGACAGCTTTTATCCCTTTGCTTCCGTGACTGCCTCATCTCACCTTCGCCTTGCCAACCTCGCGCTGCTGAGTCTTGCGGTCGCGGCATTGACTGCCTGTGGTGGCGGTTCAGACGGGGAAGCCGCCGAGGCGGCGCCTGCCGTCGGTACCACCTCGCCGGCACCGGCACCGGTCCCTGGACCTTCGCCGGCACCGGCACCCGGGCCTGCGCCCGCACCGGCGCCCGCTCCGGCGCCGCGCCCTGCGCCCCCGCCGCCCGGGCCTGCGCCGGCCCCCGCCCCTGCGCCGGCCCCAGCACCAGCGCCCGGGCCAGCCCCAGGACCCGCACCGGCACCCGCGCCCGCCCCGGTCGGCTCGGCGACGCTGCAATGGAGCGCATCGACGGACTCGCGCGTCGTCGGCTACCGCGTCTACTGGGGCACGGCCTCACGCGCGTACCAGGCGCGCGGCACCGGCACGCCGGTCAATGCCGGCACCACCAGCCACCTCGTCGGCAACCTGACGGCGAAACGGAACTACTTCTTCGCGGTCACCGCCTACGACGCCAGCGGCAACGAAAGCGACTTCTCGGCCGAAGCGACGAAGGCGATTCCCTAAAGCGCCGCCTCAACCCAGGCGCAGCAGCAGCGCCTGGTGGTCCGACGCGGCGCTGCCGCCGTCGATGTGCAGCGCTTGCACGCGTGGTGCCACGTCCTCGGAGACGAATGCAAAGTCGCAGGCGAAGCGGCGCGGCCATTGCGCGGTGTCGTAAAGGCCGACGGTCGGCGCGTGCGGCCGGCCAGGATGAGCGATCTGCCAGGCATCGCGCAACGCCGGCGTGCCGTCGGCAAAGGGCTCCAGCATTCGTGAATGACCGGGCGCGCCGGGCTCGCAGTTGAAGTCACCGCAGACGATGCCGGCGGCGGGCCGCAGCCGCCAGTGAAAGGGGCCGTTCGACACGTCGGCGCGCGCCGGACGCCTGCCGTGCGCCTGCGCGGCAGCGTGCAGCGCGCGCAGGGCCTCGACCTGCGCCAGGCGCTGAGTCGCGCTGTAGTAGCCGAGGTGCGTCGTCGTCACGCGCAGCGGCCCCAGATCGGATGCGGCCGGCGCGGCGATGACCGCTTCGATCGCCGCGCGCGGCATGTCGGCATGCTCGGCATCGGCGGGCCACGGCAGCAGGTGGCGCCAGACCTGCCGCACCGGCAGGCGCGACAGCAGCAGGTTGCCGAACTGGCGACGCTCGCCGAACTCGCCGGGCACATCGACGGCAATGCCCTCGATCGCCGTGTAGCCGTCGAAGGCGTCGGCCAGCATCGCGAACTGGTCTTCGCCGTCGCTGCCGGCCAGCGCATCGAAGCCGCGCGCAACCTCCTGCAGGCAGATCACGTCGGCATCGGCAAGCTCGCGAATCGTGCGCGCGATGCGCAGCGGATCGACGCGGCCATCGACGCCGCGACACCACTGGACGTTCCACGACAGCAGCTGCATCAGTCCGTCACCTCGCGCAGACGATGACAGGTCGGGCCCGCTACAGTCAAGCGATGAGCACGTTCGTCCTCGTTCACGGCGCCTGGGGCGGCGCCTGGATCTGGCGGCGCGTGCTCGGCCCGCTGCGCGCCGCCGGACACGAGGTGCATGCGGTGACGCTGACCGGCGACGGCGAGCGCGCGCACCTGCGGCGCGCCGACATCTCGCTGCAGGACCACATCGACGACGTGCTCGGCCTGATCGACGCCGAGGAGTTGAAGGACATCGTGCTCGTCGGCCACAGCTACGCCGGCATGGTCATCACCGGCGTCGCCGACGCGCTGCTGGCGCGCGGACCGGAGCACCTGCAGCAACTCGTCTATGTCGATGCGATGGTGCCGCTGCCCGGTGAAGGCTGGGGCCAGGGCCATCCGCCGGAGATCGTGCAGTCGCGGCGCGCGCTGGCCGCGGCCCACGACAACGCGCTGCCGCCGCCGGACCCGATCGACTTCGGCTTGACCGACGACGACCGGGCGTGGCTGCTGCGCCGGCAGGTGCCGCACCCGTTCGGCATGTACCGCGTGCCGCTGCACTTCGACGGCGAGCGCTGGGCGCGCGTGCCGCGCACCTTCATAGACTGCCACGCGCCGGCCTACGTCACCATCGACGCGACGCGCAAGCGCGTGCGCACGCAGGCCGGCTGGCGTGTCGTCGAGCTGGCAACGGGCCACTGCCCGATGGTCAGTGCGCCGCAGGCGTTGACGCGCATCCTGCTCGATCTGGCCTGACTCACTTCAAGGAGCCTGTTGTCATGCAACGCATCGGATTCATCGGCGCCTCCGGGCTCATGGGGCACGGCATGGCGAAGAACCTGCGCGCCAAGGGCCACCCACTCGCGCTGACGGTGCACCGCAACCGCGAGCGCGTGGCCGATCTGCTGGGCGCCGGCGCAACGCTGGCCGCCACGCCGGCCGCACTGGCCAAGGGCAGCGACATCGTCTTTCTCTGCGTCACCGGCTCGCCGCAGGTCGAGGCGTCGGTGAGCGGCACCGACGGCCTGCTGGCCGGTGCGCGCGCCGGCCTGGTGATCGTCGATTGCTCCACCGCCGAGCCCGACTCCACGGCGCGCCTGCGCGAGCTGTGCGCGGCCAAGGGCGTGGCCTATGTCGATGCGCCGCTGGCGCGCACGCCGGTCGAGGCCGAGGCTGGCCGGCTGAACGTGATGGTGGGCGCCACCGACGAGCAGTACCGCCAGCTCGAACCGGTGCTGAAGACTTTCGCCGAAAACGTCTTCCACGTCGGCGCGCCGGGCGCCGGGCACACCATCAAGCTGCTCAACAACTTCATCGCGCAGGCGATCTGCAACGCCACCGCCGAGGCCTTCGCCGTCGGCCAGAAGGCGGGGGTGGACCTGAAGCAGCTGGTGTCGCTGGTGTCAGCAGGGCTGGTGAACTCGGGCATCTTCCAGATCATGTCGAAGACGCTCGACGGCCAGCTCGACGGCATGAAGTTCGAGCTGAACAACGCGCGCAAGGACGTGCGCTACTACACCCACCTCGCCGAGAACCTGGGCGTGCCCTCGGTCATGGGCGAGGCGGTGCACCAGTCGCTGGTGGTGGCGTGTGCGTTGGGCTACGGCAGCAAGCTGGTGCCTTCGCTGGTCGAGGCGCAGGAGCAACTGGCCGGCGTGAAGATCGTGCCGCGTTAGCCCTTCGTCGCGAACGTCGTCGCCAGCACGTCGGGCGCGGCGGCAGCCCGGTCTTCTTCGAGCACGGTGATGCGCCACAGCGTGCGCGCATCGTCCCGGTCGATCAGCGTCGCCGAGTGCAGCAGCGCCGCGTTGTCCCAGACGACGACGTCGCCGACGCCGTAGGCGAAGCTCAACTGGTATTTCGGCTGCGTCGCGTGCGCGGCGAGTTCGTCGAGCAGGCCTCGCGCCTCGTCATCGGGCATGCCGACGATGCCGAACGAGCTGCCCGACACGGCGTACAGCGCCTTGCGGCCGGTGACCGGGTGCGGCCGCGCGATGCGATGCGTGATGACCGGCAAACGCGCCTTCTGCTCGGCGCTCAGCAGCGAAGCCGCGGTGCGGCTGGCCTCGTTGACGTCGTGCCGGTTGCCGTAGTGATGCACCGCCAGCAACGGCTCGATGCGCTGCTTCATGGCGTCGGCGAGATCGTCGTAGGCGGCGAGCTGGTTGGCGAACAGCGTGTGGCCGCCGACCTTGGGCACCACGCGCGAGTACAGCGTCGTCGCGCGTGCCGGCACCGCGAGGTACGAGTAGTCGGTGTGAAAGTAGGAGCCGGCGTCCTGCAAGCCGGTGGGCCCGCCGTTCTGCTTGACGTTGGACAGGATCAGGATGTTCGGATCGTCGGGGTGATGGAACTGGTCGATCACATGCGGCTGCGGCGGGCCGAGGCGGCGCGCGAAGTTTGCGAACTGCGCCGCCGTGATGGCCTGCCCGCGCAGCGCCAGCACCTGATGCGCATAGAAAGCCTGTTCGAGTTCGCGAAACAGCGCGTCGGACAGCGGCTGCGAGAGATCGACGTCGGACGTCTCGACGCCGAACAACGCTGACAGCGGCTTGAATTGCATACCCATCTACAACGTGCCCGGCGGGAACAACCGCGGCAGGAACAGCGCCACGCTCGGCCAGACGATGACGGCGCCGAGCACGAGGAACATCGGCACCAGCATGATCATCACGTCCTTGATGACATCGAGCAGCCGCACCTTGGCGATCGAGCAGGCGACCATCAGGCACAGCCCGTACGGCGGCGTCACCAGGCCGAAGGCCAGCGAGACGATGCCGATGATCGCGAAGTGCACCGGGTCAAGCCCTGCGGTCTGCGCCAGCGGCTGCAGGATCGTGCCGACGATGATGATCGCCGGGATCGCGTCGAGGAAGC
>CADEEN010000360.1 GCA_902826345.1 uncultured Burkholderiales bacterium
CGGGGCGCGGGCCGACAAGGAGCGCGCGATCAGGCTCTATGAGCGTCTCGGTTTCACACACGAAGCAGTCAAGCGCAACGCGATGCGCTTCGACGGCGTGTACTACGATGCCGTGCAGATGAGCATCCTGCTGGCACGGTTTGATCCGCAATGACATCGCGCGGCGTCCTGGAACAATTGCAAGAGGCGCTTCAGCTTGCGCAGAAACGTCGTAAGGCGGCAGCGATGGCGCTGGCACCCAAACACCGAGGTGGCGAGTGGGAAGAGTTTCGATCCGCCGATGAGGCTGTACTCGCCGCCGAACGTGCTCTTGCCGCTGCACACGGGCAGTCTTACGCGGTGCGTTTTGACTTCCCCTTGCTGTGGGATACAGGGGCCCCGCTACCCTACCTTCTACAGAACGACTACCGCACCTTCCTGATCTTCTTTGTCAGTGACGCGGATCCAAGTTGGGATGGGTCCTATGTGAACGTTCGAGAGCCGGGAAGCTCAGCAATCAGCAAGCTGGCGCTTTTGGAGTTCAAGGGGTGTGTGTCGGCAAAGTTGGGTTCGCCCAATGAAGATGTGATTGAAGGGCACCCTCTGTTCGGCAAGGGCCTTGAAGCCTACCGTCCATTGACAATTGAGAACTCTGCGTGGTTGAAGGAAGTTGAAGAAATGAACTCAGTGCACAGTTCCTATGCGCCTGAAGTATGGGCACGACGGACGCACTACTTCTTTGGGTTCCATGACTCGACGTTTGAGTGCATCGCGCAATCTATTGCGGTGGAAGAACGACAGGCATCTCTGCCCGAAGTCTTGACCGAAGTTTGTGAGAGGCTGGTGAAGTGAAAGCTGACGATTTGTTCTTGCTGAGCGCGCAATTGCGGTCTTCGGGATATTGAGAGGATGAGCCTCACTGTCGCCCTCCTCGTCGCCGCCGCCGCCGCACTCGCCGCGCTCGCCGGGCATGGCTGGTGGAGCGCGCGGCGCGCGCTGCCGCGCAAGGCCGAGGGTGTCGTGCTGGCGGCCGAGCCGGCGATGCAGCGGGTGGAGCCGACGCTTGGCAGCGCGGCCGGCGTGGTGGCCGCGACACCGGCGGCCGCAACCGCGCGCCGCCTGAGCACACGCGTCGATGCGCTGATCGACGCCATCGCCACGCTCGGTCTCGAAGCGCCCGTGATGGGCGAGGCGGTGATCGCGCACCTGCCGGCGTCGCGCCGCGCCGGCGGCAAGCCGTTCTTCATCGAGGGACTGAACACCGAGACCTCGCAGTGGGAGGCGCCGCAGGCCGGCGCGCGTTATGGCGAATTGCAGGCGGGGGTGCAACTGGCCAACCGCAGCGGCGCGTTGAACGAGATCGAGTACTCCGAGTTCGTGCAGAAGACGCAAGCCTTCGCCGACGCGCTCGGCGCGGTGCCCGACTTCCCCGACATGCTCGACGTGCGCGCCCGCGCCAAGGAGCTCGATGCGTTTGCCGGCGCGCACGACGCGCACCTGGCGATCCACTTGCAGGCCAACGCGGCGGCGTGGAGCGTGGGCTACCTGCGCCAATGCGCGGAGCGGCACGGCTTCGTGCCCGGCACGATGCCGGGCCGCATGGTGCTGCCCGGCGCCGAGGAGAGTGCGCCGCCGGTGCTCGTGCTGTCGTTCGACGCGCAGGCCGCTCTGTCGGAAGACCCGCAGCAAGCCGCCGTGCGCCGTTTGACGATCTCGCTCGACGTGGCGCAGACGACCGAGACGGCCGACCCGTTCGGCGCCTGGCAGGCGGCGATCCGCGCGCTGGCCACCGAGATGGACGCCACTGCGATCGACGACGACGAGCGGCCGATTACCTTGCAGCACTACACGACGATCGCGTCGGAGTTGAAGACCTTGTACAGCGCCCTCGAGTCGCGCGACATGGCCGCGGGCAGCGCGGTGGCGCGACGACTGTTCCAGTGAACACACCGTCCGTCGCGGGCCAGCGCGCTGCTGAGTTGCGCGCGCTGCTGGACCACCACGCGTATCTGTACTACGTGCAGGACGCGCCGCAGATTCCCGACGCCGAGTACGACAAGCTGTTCCAGGAGTTGCAGGCGCTCGAAGCCGCGCACCCGGAGCTGCTGACAGCCGACTCGCCGACCCAGCGCGTGATCGGCGCCGTGCTCGACGGCTTGACGACGGTCCGGCACGTGGTGCCGATGCTGTCGATACGCACCGAGACCGACACCACCGAAGGCGGTGCGCGGGAGTTCGACAAGCGGGTGCGTCGTGATCTCAAACTCGCCGACGAAGCGCCGCCAGTCGAGTACGCCTGCGAGTTGAAGTTCGACGGCCTGGCGATCAACCTGCGTTACGAGCGCGGCGTGCTGGTGCAGGCGGCGACGCGCGGCGATGGCGAAACGGGCGAGGACGTGACGCACAACATCCGCACGCTCGCGCAGGTGCCGCTGCGGCTGATCGGCGTGGACGCGCCGGTGCTCGAAGTGCGCGGTGAGGTCTACATGCGCCGCGACGTTTTCGAGGCGCTGAACGAGGCGCAGCGCGGCAAGGGCGAGAAGACCTACATCAACCCGCGCAACACCGCGGCCGGCGCGGTGCGGCAGCTCGATTCGCGGATCACGGCATCGCGCAAGCTGTCGTTCTTCGCTTATGGCCTGGGCGATGTGCAGGGCTGGGACGTGCCGCCGACGCACACTGCGCTGCTGGATGCGCTGGCGGCGATGGGCTTGCCGGTCGATGCGCGGCGGCGCGTCGTTGCCGGCGCCGACGGTCTCGTCGCTTTCCACGCCGAGATCGCGGCGCAGCGCGATGCGTTGCCCTTCGACATCGACGGCGTGGTCTACAAGGTCAACAGCCGTGCATTGCAGCAGGAGCTGGGTTTCGTCTCACGCGAGCCACGCTGGGCGGTGGCGCACAAGTACCCGGCGCAAGAGCAGGTGACTTTGCTGCGTGGCATCGACATACAGGTCGGCCGCACGGGCAAGCTGACGCCGGTGGCCAAGCTGGAGCCGGTGTTCGTCGGCGGCACGACGGTCAGCAATGCGACGCTGCACAACGAGGACGAAGCGCGGCGCAAGGACGTGCGCATCGGCGACACGGTGATCGTGCGCCGCGCGGGCGACGTGATTCCGGAAGTGGTCGGTGTGGTGCTCGACAAGAGGCCGGCCAGCGTCGGCGAGCCGTTCGATCTGTACCAGCGCCTGGCCGGCCGCTGCCCGATCTGCGGCGCCGCCATCTTGCGCGAAGAAGGCGAGGTCGATTGGCGTTGCTCGGGCGGCATCTCGTGCCCGGCGCAGCGCAAGCAGGCGATGCTGCACTTTGCGCAGCGCCGCGCGCTCGACATCGAAGGGCTGGGCGACAAGATCGTCGAGCAGCTCGTCGATGCCGGCGTCATCAAGACGCTGCCCGATCTGTACAAGCTCGGCGTGGCGTCGCTGGCGCAACTCGACCGCATGGCCGACAAGAGCGCGGGCAATCTCGTCGCCGCGATCGACAGGAGCAAGCAGACCACGCTGGCGCGCTTCGTCTATGGGCTGGGCATCCGCCATGTCGGCGAAACCACGGCCAAGGATCTGGCGCGGCACTTCGGCGCGCTCGACCGCCTGATGGACGCGAGCACCGAGCAACTGCTCGAAGCGCCTGATGTGGGGCCGGTGGTGGCGCAGAGCATCCGCACGTTCTTCGAGCAGCCGCACAACCGCGAAGTGGTGGAGCAGTTGCGCGCGGCCGGCGTGACGTGGGCCGAGCATGACGGCGAAGCCGACACCTCGCCGAAGCCGCTCGCCGGCAAGACCTTCGTCCTGACCGGCTCGCTGCCGACGTTGGAACGCGAAGACGCCAAGGCCTTGATCGAAGCCGCCGGCGGCAAGGTCTCGGGCTCGGTGAGCAAGAAGACGCACTACGTCGTCGCCGGCGAGGCCGCGGGCAGCAAGCTCGACAAGGCGCGCGAACTCGGTGTCGAGGTGATCGACGAAGCGGCGCTGCGTGCTCTGTTGGCCGCCGAATGAATGCACCACTCCTCGGCGTGGACCTCGGCGGCACCAAGATCGAGATCGCCGCGCTGTCGCGTGACGACGGCGCGATCCTTCTGCGCGAGCGCATCGCCACGCCGCGCGGCGGCTACGACGCCGTGCTGCAAGCCATCGCTGCGCTCGTGCGCAGCGCCGAGGTGAAACTCGGCGTCAGCGACTTGCCCTTGGGCATCGGCATTCCAGGTTGCATCTCGCCCGCGACGGGCATGGTCAAGGGCGCCAATTCGACCGGTCTCAACGGCGACGCTCTCGACCGTGATTTGCACCAGCTGCTCAGCCGCCCGGTGCGCGTCGACAACGATGCCAATTGCCTGGCGGTGAGCGAAGCGGTCGATGGCGCGGCCGCCGGCCGGCGCGTCGTCTTCGCCGTGATCCTCGGCACGGGCGTCGGCGCCGGCATTGCCATCGACGGCCGCGCGTGGGCGGGCCAGCAAGCCATCGCCGGTGAGTGGGGCCACAACCCGGCGCCGCTCGTCGACGGCGACGAGTCGGTGCAACGCATGCGCTGCTGGTGCGGCCGCGGCGAATGCAACGAGACGCTGCT
>CADEEN010000361.1 GCA_902826345.1 uncultured Burkholderiales bacterium
CGCCGACATGCTCAGCGAACGCGAGTTCTCGGTCTTCATCCAGCTCGCCCGTGGCAAGACGGTGGCGCAGATCGCCGAAGACCTGAGCCTGTCACCGAGCACCGTCGGCACGCACCTCTATCACGTCAAGCAGAAGCTCGGCGCGAGCAACCAGTCCGAACTGACGCTGGTGGCGTTGCAGTGGGGGTTGTTGGCAGTGTGAGGATGGAGCGTGGCGCGTGCCGTGCCGCAGACTGGCAACTTCTCTTTTTTCCGGTCCAGGCCAGTGCCGTTTTTGGAAGGATTAATCGGGTGCCCGATAAGATGCACCGTCGGGAAAAGTGCAGATCAATCAACGACTCTGCCTCACTCGGGATAGAGTTCGTTGTTGTGCTGCATCCCTGCGCTCTATATTAGGTTAACCATCAGCAAGCACCACGTCCAAGCAACCCACCTGTCATGGCAACCAAATATCAGATCTTCATCAGTTCGACCTTCGGCGACCTAGAGAGGGAGAGAGAGCAGGTTATTCGTGCTGTCCTCGAGATGGGACACATACCTGTCGGCATGGAGATGTTCAGTGCTGCCGA
The DNA here is from genome assembly GCA_902826345.1 of uncultured Burkholderiales bacterium. Classification (GTDB taxonomy): domain Bacteria; phylum Pseudomonadota; class Gammaproteobacteria; order Burkholderiales; family Burkholderiaceae_C; genus CADEEN01. Next base: position 570 of record CADEEN010000361.1, read on the forward strand.
CGACGAGCAGTGGAGTATCATCGCCCGTCAAATCGACGACGTTGATTACTACGCAGTGATCGTCGCGCACCGCTACGGCTCTACAACACAAACTGGTATAAGTTATACGGAGAAGGAGTATGACTATGCCGTCTCGCGCGGCGTACCCGTCCTTGGATTTGTGCTCGCAGACAAGGCACCGTGGCCTGCAGACCGCATGGAACAAGACGACTCAAAGCGGTCTAGTTTGGAACTCTTTCGAGACAAGGTCAAAGGTCGAATGGTCAACTTCTGGACAACCAAAGATGATCTCCACGCCAAGTTCTCAATAGCTCTCATGAAGGCGTTCACCACCCATCCGCGGGTCGGCTGGGCGCGTGCAGATGAGGCTGCCGGACCGGCTGTCACAAAAGAACTCACTCGCCTGAGTGCTGAGAATGCAGCACTGCGAAATCAACTCGAGAGTCTAGAGAAGAGCGAGAAAGACCACGATCGCGATGCGCGACGAAACGTCGTTCGAGTACTCGAACGGAACAAGATCAACACAAGCGTTCGTAAGGATCCAAAGGATTGGGGGGCCCCACGGCACTCCAGCCTTCTGCAAATCCTTGAAGCGATCGCCCCGAAGCTTCTTGCCGAAAATCACACGGCGGACATGGCATCCGACATCGCATTTGAGATCACGCAAGAGACTGACTACTATCACAATTGGCCCGTTCCAAGTAATCACTTCGCTGAATGGATTGCTGACCTTCACGCCTTAGATCTGATTGAGCCATCGCGCAAACGACATGCGGTCAGTGACAATAAGGAGTATTGGGTACTGAGTGAGTTCGGACGCGGTGTCTTCAAGGAACTGCGAAAGATCAAGCTAGAAGTAGTGACGATCCCGCAGCCGCAACAACCTCCTTTGGCTACGCTTAGCGAAAACACGTCGCCCGCCTCTGAGGATAAGAAACAGACGCCAGAAGCAGACGACGACTCACGCACAGCGGCAAGTGATGGCTCTAGATGACCTCCAGCGTTTACAAAAAGGTGCCTCCCTATCGTCGCGACCCGTTCTGGTCTGACTGACATTCCCTCGGAAGCCGAACAGTTTTAGGCTAAAAGTTCGCCAGCTCCGAAGTTGCGACGACATCAGCCCCGAAAGCACGTCACCTCTCGACAAGCTCCCACCCTGCCTCAACCGCATGCGCGCGCAGCCGCGCGTCAGGACGCACAACCACCGGATGCGTCACGGCTTCGAGCAGAGAGAGATCATTGATCGAGTCGGAATAGAAGAACGATTCTTCAAAGGCGGCGACGGTGTCGGGCGCGGCAGCGAGGCCGTCCAGCCACTGCTGCACGCGGGCCGGCTTGTGTTCGCGAAAGCACGGCACACCAGCAATCCCGCCTGTCGGCCGGCCGTCAATCATCACGCCTTCGGTCGCGACAAGATGCTCGATGCCGAAGGCGCGCGCGAACGGCTCGGCGACGAGGCGCTCCGTCGCGGTGACGACGGCGCACAGGTCACCGCGTTCGAGATGCTGCGCGACCCGTGTGCGCATTACGTCATTGGGTAACTGCTCGGCAATTTCGCGCCCGAAGCGTTCGCGCCACTGCGCCAACTGCGCCGGCTCGAACGCCGCGAGCGGCAGCAGGTTGGCGCGCACCATCGCATGAATGTCGAGTGTGCCGGCGACGTACTGGTGGCAGAACTCAAGGTAGCGCGCCTCGGCCCCCTCATCCAACGCGCCCTCGCGGACGAGGAATCGCGTCCACGCCATGCCGCTGTCGAACGGGATCAGCGTGTGATCGAGGTCGAACAGCGCTAGGCGTTTCATTCAGACCGGCTTCTCAACGAACATGGAACGGTTCGGTCGGTCTGCGAGCTCCGTGCCCTTGCACTGCCCTTCGATACCTCAGGGAGAACGGTGGGAATGAGCGAAGCAGCCTTATTCAACTGATCGCGCAAGCCACTCAACTCCAATCGTCCATGTCGTGCTTGATCTTGTGCCGATTGGCGATCAACTCTTCCACGCTCGGCTCGTTGTTCAGCGCGCGCTTGATCGCCAGCTTCGTCGCCTCGTAGTTGGTGCGGTACATGTCCTTCTTGTCGAGGTTCGCATCCTTGGCGCAGCGCGGGTCGATCCACACCAGGCTGATGATGCACAGCTCGTTGGCCAGCGCCTTCGGGATCGTGCCGTCGATCAGGCAATCGACCACGGCATCGGCCGTCGCGCTCTGCACCACGCCACCGAAGAGCTCGATGTTGGCGCTGTCCTTCAACGTCACCTTGGGCACCAGCATCGTCGCCGGCCGCACCAGCTGGTTGCAGGCGCGGATGGCGAACATCGCCGTGTGGCCCTTGCTCTGCGCCATCAGGTTGGCAAAGGCCTGGCCCACCGGGCCGCTGGTGCGGCCGATCAGGATCTCGGGCATGGCGTCGGTGAACTGGCCGTCACGGGCGAGCACGGTGGCCTCGCCGGCGTGGAAGAGGTAGTCGGTGGTCATGGTGTGGTGTCGATTGATGGCAAAGGATTGAACGATCAGCGCACGATCTTGTCGGCATTCTCGGCGCGATCGAGCTTCGCTTCGGCGAAGCCCTTCACGTCACGGAAGATCGTGCCGCTCAGATCGGCCTCGGTGAAGTCGGCGCCGGCAACGTCGGCGCCCGTCAGATCGGCGCCGCCGAGCTTGACGCGAAAAAAGTTGGCGCCGCGCAGGTTGCTGCCCTTCAGGTTGCTGAAGGTCATCAACGAGCGGTTGAAGTCGGCGCCTTGCAGCGTGGCGCCGGCGAGGTTGGCGTTGGACAGGTCGGTGCGCATCTGCCCCATGCCCTGGTTCTTGATGTTGACGCCGACCATCGCGCGGCTGAAGTCGGCACCGGACAAGTCAGCCCCCGGCAGGTCGGCGATCATCTTGATGCCGCTCAGGTTCGCATCCTTGAAGACCGGCATCTTCTTCACCGTGCCGCCGAGGACGACGACCGAGAGAAGGCTGGCGCCGCTCAGGTTGGCGCCGGTGAAGTCGGTGCCCATCAGCCACGCACCGTTCAAGTTCACGCCGACGAGCGTGGCCTCGCGGAAATCGGCCTGCACGAGCTTGCTCGCAAACAGGCTCGCGCCGCGCAGGTTGGCTTTGCGAAAGTCCAGGCCACTGAGATCGAGGTCGGACAGATCCTTGGCGGAGAAATCGGCAGGCGCCGTGGGTGACGCGTTTTTCAACGCGGCGCGGACTTGATCGACCGTCAGGTCGGCGGCTGCGGCGTTGATCGACCACAGCGGCGCGGAGATGCACGCCACAAGCAGGCCCTTCTTCATCTCTTCTCCTTCACCGCGCGATGATCCACTCGCCCTTGCCGTCTGCGGCCAGATCACCGAGATGGCGATCGATGCCGCGCTTCGGCAAACCGGCGAACACGCCGCCATGCTGCGCCAGATCGCGCGCGAGCAGTTGCCAAAACACCGGCACGTCGGCAATGGCCGGCACGAAGGTCGGTGACGGTGCGGGTGCGTCGCCAGCGAAGACGACGCTGCCGCGGCGCATGCCGTAGCCCACGTGCGCGCCGGCACGGCCACCGAGCGCGATCGTGCCGGCCACCAGGCGCGAGGCGAGGAAGTCGCCCGCGTCGCCGAAGACGATGACGCTGCCGCGGCGCATGCGGTCGGCGCAGCGTTTGCCGACATTGCCGCGGATCACCACAGTGCCGCCGCGCATGCCGTCCATGCTGCCGGGCAACGTGCTGGCGGCGAAGTCGCCCGCATTGCCGTCGATCGTCAGCGTGCCGCCTGCCATCTCGCAGGCCGCGAGGTCGCGCGCGTGGCCACGCACGCTGATCTCGCCGCGACGCAGGCCAGCGCCCACGTAGTCGCCGGCATCGCCGTCGACGATCAACGTGCCGCCATCCATCTGCCAGCCGATGCGGTCGCAGCGCGAACAGTCGCCTTCGAAGACGAGCGTCTCGTCATCGCGAGGCGTGATGCTGAACAGCTCGGCC
>CADEEN010000362.1 GCA_902826345.1 uncultured Burkholderiales bacterium
TGATCTGCACCTTGGTCTTGGTCTGACGGTTCGAACTGAAGACAAAGCCACCGCCCGCGGGCAGATAGGCGGGATCGACGTCGTCGCTCTGCGTCGAGGCGGTGACGCGGCGCAGCGTGCCGCCCTCCAGGCCGCTGGCCGTCATGTCGTATTCCCAGATGTTCCAGCGGCCGGTGCAGGCCGCCGCTCCCTCGATGGTCGACGTGTTCGTCGTCGGGCAGCGCAGCGCGAAGACGATCTTCTTGCCGTCGTAGCTGACCTCGGGGTCGGAGACGTCGCCATTGCCTTGCGTGATCGACGCCGTGGCGTTGATCTCGCGCGCGCTCGGCGAGGACTTCTCGCGCAGCATCAGGTCGCCGCCGGGCGCCGTGGGCGTGCCGTCGGTCGGGTTCATGTTGAGGGTGTTCGCGCGCTTGGCATAGGCAATCGACACATCGCCGTTGACGGCCACCGTGTCGCTGCTGCCGGCGCTGCCGCTGCCGCAGGCGCTGGCGAGCAACATCGTTGCCGTGGCCAGCGCGCAGAGCGCGAACGCATTCCACTGTCTCGTCTTCTTGCTCATGATGAACCCCCTGTGCACGTTGTGTGTTGTCAATGCCGTGCGGGCGTGCGCCCCGCCGACATTCCGCTCGAAAAATGCAGGTTGCCCGCGGCGTCGACGACGATCGCGTCAACGCCGTCGATCGACTCGATCAGCTCCATGCCGCGGATGACGCCGAGCACGAACACGGTCTTCGACAAGGCTTCGCAGGTCAGGCCGTCGGGCGCCAGCACGGTGACGCTGCGCACCGACGACGGTGACGCGCCGGTGGCCGGGTCGACGATGTGGTGGTGGCGCACGCCGTGCTTCTCGAAGAAGCGCTCGTAGTCGCCCGAGGTGGAGATGGCGGTGTCTTCGAGCGGCAGCAGCGCCGCCAGGCCGTCGGCGTTGCGCGGGTCGCGCACGCCGATCGTCCACGGCCGGCCACGCTTGTCGCCGATGACGCGGCTGTCGCCACCGGCGGCCACATGCGCGTGATGGATGCCGTGGCGCATCAGGATCGCCGCGGCGTTGTCCACCGCGTGGCCCTTGGCGAAGCCGCCGAGGTCGATGCGCATGCCTGGGCGCACAAACTTCACGCTGCGCGTGCGCGCATCGAGCTCGAGGTGCTTCCAGCCGATGGCCGCGCGCCCTCGTTCGAGCGCCTCGGCGCTCGGCGCCACGCCCTCGCGGTAGTCGTACAGGCAGCCGGCGCTGGCGTAGGTGATGTCGAACGCGCCACCCGAGAACTGCGAGAAGCGCTGCGCCTGCACCAACAGCAGGAACATCTCGCTGGACAGCGCCACCGGCGCCTGCGCTGCGTCACGGTTGATGAGCGACAGCTCGGAGTCGGCCTTGTGCGGGCTCATCGTGCGGTCGATGCGGTGCATTTCGGCCATCACCTCGTCGATGGCGCGCTCGCCGCGCGCTGCGTCTTCGCACCACAGCTCGACGCGGATCGCGGTGCCCATCGCCACCTCGTCGCGCGCCAGCCAGACGCCGGGCTCGCTCTTGACGACATGCAACGGCGCAGGCGACGTCAGCGCGCCGGCTGTCGTCGCCATCGCCTTGGACCAGTCCCACAGATGTCGCACCGGGCTTCGCACGGTTGGTTTCCTCATCTCGTCTCGTTGTCGATCGCTTTGCCTGCGGCATGCGCTCTCGCGCAAATAGCCGTTGCCGCGCATATTGCGTGTGGGCCCCCACGCCAACTGGTGAACTTGTTGGCACTCTGCGATGCGTTTACCTCCTGTCGCGAAACACAGGCCGCACAAATCCCCGCGAAGTGCGAGCGAGTCTTTCGGCTGTTTGCAATCGCAACAACATCGGCGCGGTTCGAGAACTATTTGGAAGGCGTGACAATGGGTGTCATGAGCCCCGCACGCTGCGCTTCGATGGCCGCCCTGCTGCTTGCCGCGGTGATCGGGCCTGCGCAGGCGCTCGATCTGCAAGGTCACCGCGGCGCGCGCGCGCTGGCGCCGGAAAACACGCTGCCCGGCTTCGCGCTTGCGCTCGGCATCGGCGTGACGACGCTCGAACTCGACATCGCGATCACGCGCGACGACGTGCTGGTGATCCACCACGACCGCAACCTGAACCCGGAGAACACGCGCGGCCCCGATGGCCGCTTTCTCGAGGCGCGCGGACCGCTGATCCGTGATCTGCGCTTCGACGAGTTGCAGCGCTTCGACGTCGGCCGCTTGAAACCCGGCACGGCGTACGCGAAGAACTACCCGCAGCAGCAGCCGATCGACGGCGCGCGCATCCCGCGTCTGGCCGACCTGTTCGCGCTGGTGCGCAACTCAGGCAATCAACGCGTGCGCTTCGCCATCGAGACCAAGCTGTCGCCGGACAGGCCGCAGGACACCGTGGCGCCGGAGGTGTTCGCGCGCGCCGTCATCGCCGCGATCCGCGAGGCCGGCATGGCCGAGCGCTCGACCATCCTCAGCTTCGACTGGCGCACGCTGGCGGTGGTGCAGAAGGACGCGCCGGAGATCGGCACGGTGTACCTGAGCTCGCAGCAGGCCGGCGGCTTCGACAACATCGGCGCCGAGAAGGCCGAAGTCTCGGCGTGGACCAACGGCCTGCGCTTTCAGGACCACGGTTCGGTGGCGAAGATGATCCACGCCGCCGGTGGCCGCATCTGGTCGGCGAACCACCGCGACCTCGACGCCGCGAAAGTCAAGGACGCGCAAGCGCTCGGCTTGCAGGTGTTGGCATGGACGGTGAACAGCCCGGCCGACATCGTGCGCGCGCTCGACCTCGGCGTCGACGGCATCGTCAGCGACCGGCCCGATCTCGTGCGGGAAGAAATGAAACGCCGTGGCATGCCGCTGCCGGCGGCGCTGCCGCCGTGAGCTTCAGCGACAGCGACTGGACGCGCGACCCGCCGCGGCGCCAGCGCCTGCCGGCCTCACAGCGCCGCGTGGTGATGCTGGCAACGGCGATCGCCGTCAGCTGCGTCACCCTCGCACTCGCCGTGTACGGCATCGAGCGCTTGCTCGACACGTCGGCGCGACGCGACGCGCAGGAGCCGATCGGCGAGGCCGCCGAGCACGCGCCGCCGGGCGCCGGCGTCACGGCGCCGAGCGAGGCAGCGTCGGCGGCAGCGAGTGCGCCGACTGCACCTGCACCTTCATCTGCCGCATCGGCCGCCAGCGCGAGCGAAGCGCTGCCGCTGGCTGCGCTCGAAGCCGAGATGCGCGAGCGCGCGCGTGAAACTGCGCAGCAAGCGGCGGTTGAAGCGGCGAAGCGCAAGGAGCGGGCGTGGCAGCGCTACTACCAGCGGCCCGAGTTCTGCGCCGACAACCCGACGGCGGCGCAGATGGTGCAGTGCGCGAACCACCACATTCGTGCGCGCAAGGAATTCGAGGAGCGGTACACGGCGGGTCGGTTGTAGTCGCCACCAACCGAGCCGCACTACTCCAGCAACCCCGCCATCTCGAGCCCCTGCCGCCCCTCCGGATGCCGGCAATCAATCGCCTCGAACTCGTTGATCTTGTCGATCTCCGTGCCCATCGCGATGTTGGTCACCTTCTCCAGAATCACCTCGACGACCACAGGCACGCGGTACTTCTTCGCCATCGCCTGCGCCTCGACCATCGCCGCCTCGATCTTCTCCGGGTCCGTCACTCGCAGCGACTTGCAACCCAGTCCCTGCACCACCGCCTGGTGATCGACGCCATAGCTCCTCAGCGCGCCGTCTTCGACGTTCTGGTTCTCGAAGGCGAGCTGCACGCAGAAGTCCATCTCGAAGCCGCGCTGCGATTGGCGGATCAATCCGAGGTAGCTGTTGTTGACCAGCACCTGCACGTACGGCAGGCGGAACTGCGCGCCGACCGCGAGCTCTTCGATCAAGAACTGGAAGTCGTAGTCGCCCGACAGTCCGACCACGGTGCGCGTCGGGTCGGCCGCCACGACGCCGAGCGCGGCCGGAATCGTCCAGCCGAGCGGGCCAGCCTGGCCGCAGTTGATCCACTGCCGCGGGCCATAGACGTTGAGGAACTGCGCGCCGGCGATCTGCGACAGGCCGATCGTCGTCACGTAGATCGTGTCGCGAGGAAAGACCTTATTCATCTCTTCGTACACACGCATCGGCTTGATCGGCGTTTCGGTGTAGTGCGTCTTGCGGTGCATCAGCTTCTTGCGCTCGGCACAGCGCATCGACCACTCGCTGTAGTCCTTGAGCTTTTGCGCCGCCTTGCGCTCCTTGGCCACTTGCACGAAGAGTTCGAGCGCGGCCTTGGCGTCGCTGACGATGCCGAAGTCCGGCATGAAGACGCGGCCGATCTGCGTCGGCTCGATGTCCACGTGGACGAACGTACGGCCCTTGGTGTAGACCTCGGTCGAGCCGGTGTGGCGATTCGCCCAGCGGTTGCCGATGCCGAGCACGAAGTCCGATGCCAACAACGTCGCGTTGCCGTAGCGGTGCGAGGTCTGCAGGCCGCACATGCCGGCCATCAGCGGGTGGTCGTCGGGGATCGTGCCC
>CADEEN010000363.1 GCA_902826345.1 uncultured Burkholderiales bacterium
GCTTCGGCCTCAACGCCAGCGCGGTGGCCGCCGCGGTGGCGCTGCTCGCCTTCGCCTGGTCGCTCGCGGTGGCGCCGCGCCATCTGCCCGACAAGGCCTACTACGAGCTGCTGTTTTGGGGCGGCGGCCACGCGCTGCAGTTCGTCTGGACGCTGCTGATGCTGGTCGGCTGGCTGACGCTGACGCAGGCCTGCGGTGCGCGCGTCCCCCTGCCGCCGCGGATCGTCCTGCTGCTGTTCGCGCTCGCGCTGGCCAGCGTCTTCGTCACGCCGGTGGCCTACCTTGCGCACGACATCGGCACGGTCGAGCACCGCAACCTGCACACCTGGGCCATGCGCTTCGGCGGCGGCGTGGCAATCCTGCCGCCCGCCCTGGCCGTGCTGGTGGCGATGGCCTCGGCGCGCGAGCTGTCACCGACACAGCGCCCGCTGCGCGCCGCGCTGCTGGCGTCGATGCTGCTGTTCGCCGCCGGCGGGCTGATTGGCCTCACCATCGGCGGCGCCAACGTCAAGATCCCGGCGCATTACCACGGCTGCATCGTCGGCGTGACGCTGGCGCTGATGGGCCTGGTCTTCCATGTCCTGCCGCGCCTGGGCTACGCGGCACCGCAAGGCCGGCTGGCCGTCGTGCAGCCGTGGCTCTACGGCACCGGCCAGCTGCTGCACATCGGCGGCCTCGTCTGGTCGGGCGGCTATGGCGTGCAGCGCAAGGTGGCCGGCGCCGAGCAGGTGCTGCGCAGCACTGCCGAAGTCGCGGGCATGGGGCTGATGGGCCTGGGCGGATTGCTCGCCATCGTCGGCGGCCTGCTCTTCGTCGTCGTCGTGCTGCAGGCGATGCGCCGCGCGCCTCAACGATGATCGCGCTGCTGCAACGCGGCCTGCGCGCCGCCTTCATGCGCGCCGAGGCGGTGTTCAACGCCGCCTTCGGCGACAAGCTGAACCCGCTGTATCACCTCGGCGCGATCAGCTTCTTCCTGTTCTGGGTCGTCGGCGCGACGGGCCTCGTGCTCTACGCCTTCTTCGACACCAGCGTCTCGGGCGCCTACCGCTCGGTCGAGGCCATCACGCACGGCGTGTGGGGCGCGGGCGGCGTCATCCGCACCGTGCACCGCCACGCCTCGGATGCGATGGTGCTGACGATATGGCTGCACCTGGCGCGCTATTTCGCCTTCGACCGCCTGCGCGGCTTTCGCTGGTTCTCGTGGGTCAGCGGTGTTGCGCTGCTCGCACTCGTGTACGCAGCTGGCGCCAACGGCTACATGCTGCCGTGGGACCGCCTGGCGCAGTTCGTCACGCAAGCCAGCTTCGAGTGGATCGACTGGCTGCCCGGCTTCGGCGGCACGCTGATCCGCAACTTCATCGCGCCTCAGCATGTCAGCGACCGCCTGTTCTCGCTGCTCGTCTTCATCCACATCGGCGTGCCGCTGGTCACGCTGGCGCTGATGTGGGTGCACGTGCAGCGCGTGCCCAAGGCGGCCACGCAGCCGCCGCGGCCGATCGCGCTGGCCCTGCTCGTGACGCTGCTGGTGCTGGCCCTCGTCGCGCCGGTGGCGAGCCAGGGCCCGGCCGACCTGCTCAGCCTGCCGGCCGCTCTCGAGTTCGACTGGTTCCTGCTCCTGCTCTATCCGCTGGTCTATGTCTGGCCTGTCGGGGCGGTGTGGGCGCTGGTGGCCGGCGCCACGACCGTGCTGCTGCTGATGCCGTGGCTGACGCTGCGCCGCAGCGCGAAGGCGACGCTGCACCTGACACTGCACCCTGGCGCCGCGCAGGCCAGCGCGCGCAGCGGCGAAACGATCCTCGAAGCCGGCTTGCGCGCCGGCCTCGCTCTGCCCTACGACTGCCGCGCCGGCGGCTGCGGCCTGTGCAAGTGCACGGTGCTCAACGGCCGCGTCGATCCCGGGCCCTACCAGCGCGCCGCGCTCACCGACGCGATGCGTGCCCAGGGCCAGGTGCTGATGTGCTGCGCCGTGCCGCTCGAAGACGTGGAGCTGGAAGTCGAGGGCGTCGCCACGCTGGCCAGCGGCGACGGCCGCGCCGAGAACAGCAACGCGCCGGAACGCTGGAGCGCCCGCGCCCTGCGCCTGCAGCGCCTCTCGGACGACCTAATGCTGATGCACCTGGCGTTGCCCGAAGGCCAGCGCATCAGCTACAGCGCCGGCCAGTACATCAACATCGTGCTGGCCGACGGCGCCAAGCGCGCGTTCTCGTTCGCCAACGCGCCGCAGGCCGCAGGCAGCACGACGATCGAGCTGCACGTGCGCCGCATCCCCGGCGGCCGCTTCACGACGCAGGTCTTCACGACGCTGCGCGAAGGCGATGCGATCGAGTTCGAAGGCCCGCTCGGCCAGTTCACGCTGCGTGAGAGCGAGCGGCCGATCCTGTTCGTCGCCGGCGCCACCGGCTTCGCGCCGGTCAAGAGCATCGTCGAGGACGCCTTCGCGCGCGGCGTGCGGCGCCCGATGCAGTTGTACTGGGGCGTGCGCCGTAAGGAGGACCTGTACCTGCTCGATGTGATCGAGGGCTGGCAGCGCGAGCACCCGAACTTCAAGTTCGAGCCCGTGCTGTCCGACGCCCCGCCCGGCGACGCGTGGCCGGGACGGCGCGGCCTGGTGCACGAAGCGATGCTCGCCGACCACCCCGACCTCGCCGGCTACGAGGTCTACGCCTGCGGCTCCGTGCGCATGGTCGAAGCCGCGGTGCCCGACTTCCTGGCGCATGGGTTGGCGGAGCAATTTTGTTTTTCGGATGCGTTTGTGCCGCAGGGGGCGGGGGGCGGCGCGACGAACTGAGGGGGTTGCGCTCCATAGAGAGCGCATAGCCTGCGTGAGGCCCGATGCGTCACACTGAAGCACCCAACCAAGTTGGGGCTCGCAACTCAGCACAGATCCTCTCATGACCAAAGCTGCCGCCTTCGAGTTTCTTGAACACGTGCATCAGTCGCTCGAGCGCCAACTGCCTCCTCCGGAACTGCTCAGATCGAGCGTGAAGACTACGGCCGCCTTAGCGAAGGAAGATGCGGCCAAGCCGCACGTGAGAAGGCCGGAGGAAGCATTCCTCAATACGTTCGCAATACCTCATCTCTTCACGGAGTTGCAAGGTCGCCTGGGCCTCACCGCCGAGGAGGCACGTACCGCCCTGCTGGCAGAGAACTACCGTCACATGCTAACTATGAGCTCTGGCTCGCCGGCACGGAAGGATCGCCATCCCTTTGACAAGACATTGGCACCGAACCCAACCGAAGTTATGGCGCATTGGCGGAGCGGGAAATCCAACTCGCTGCGACAGAGTTGCCCCGACTTCGCGCTGCGTAGCCCTTGCCCCCACTCCATTGTTTTCGAGGGCAAGTACTTTGAGTCAGGCAGCCCTACCAGGGCCGAGGCAGACTTGGTTTCAAACATCTACCAAGCCTTCTTCTATCGCGCCCTGCCGAAGATCGAAGGCACCAGTACCCGCCCCGCTTGGGACTACGAGTTCTCCTGCTTGCTTGCATGCGACGCGTCGCCGGACGGAACGCTCAAACGCGCTTGGAACTCCCTGCCACTAGCTGTGCGGGACGGCTTTTGGGAAGGTGCAAACGTCTATGTCATGGTTGTGCGCGGCGAGGCTGGCGCTTAGAGAATTTCCGCACCCACGCTGGTCCGCCTTCACCCCGGCCGCCCATCCACCCGCGGCCGCCCCAGCCAGCCCCCGTAGCGCCAGGCCCAGCCCGTGCACGCGAGCGCCCAGCCGGCCGCGGCCACCACCGTAAACACAAACGGCAGCGCCGGCCACAGCGCCGCCACTACGCGCAGCACCGCCGCCGCCTGCAACACGAGGTACAGCGCCCACACCACGTTGTCGGCCGCCAGCGGCCGGCCGCTGTGGCCCGCGGTGACGCGCGTGATCATCGCGATCAGCGTCGCGCCGAGATAACCCATCGTCAGTGCATGCAGCGGCGCCAGGCCGAGCGACGCGGCTTCGTCGCCGTGCCAGGCCACCAGCGCGTGCGATGCACCAGCCAGCGCGAACGCGATGCCGAGCCAGACGAAGCCGCCGTGCAGCATGGCCAGCAGGCGCACCTTCAGGCTGTGCAGCAGGCCCCAGCGCAGCGCGAGCCAGAGCAGCGCGGCGCCGACCGGCAATTGCAGCAGCGCCAGCGCCGCGTGCAGCGCGGGCGGCAGCGGCCACCACAGCACGGCGCCGACTTCGGCCAGCGCGGTGAGGCCGAGCGCGCACAGCATCAGCGTCAACAACCAATCCGGCCGCCACGCCGGCACGAAGGGCAGCGCGCTGGCGGTAAAGAAGGGCAGCATGCGGTGCGAGACGATGGCGAACACCGGCGCGAGGAAGCCCCAGATCGCGAGCTGCGCGGCGGCCCGCGCGAGGTCGGTCTGGCCGATGGCAACGGCCACCGCCGCGACGCCCATCGCCAACGCACCGACCGCGCCGGCCACCGCGGCCGCGCGCGCGTGCAGGCGGTCGGGCACGTGGCTGGCGGCAATCAGGCGCACGAAACGCAACAGCA
>CADEEN010000364.1 GCA_902826345.1 uncultured Burkholderiales bacterium
TGCGCGAGGGTTGCTACAACTGCCACTCGCAGATGATCCGGCCGCTGCGCGCCGAGACGCTGCGCTACGGCCCGTACTCGACGGCCGGCGAGTTCGTCTACGACCGCCCGTTCCAGTGGGGCAGCAAGCGCACCGGGCCGGACCTGCACCGCGTCGGCGGCCGCTACAGCGACGAGTGGCATCGCCTGCACCTGATCAGCCCGCGCGACCTGGTACCCGAGTCGAACATGCCCGCGTACCCGTGGCTCGAGCACGCGGCGGTGAACGGCGCCGAGATGCCCACCAAGCTGTCTGCGCTGCGCACGCTCGGCGCGCCGTACAGCGACGACGAAGTCAAAGGCAGCGCCGACGCCGTCAAGGGCAAGAGCGAACTCGATGCGCTGGTGGCGTACCTGCAGGTGCTCGGCACCGCGTTGAAGTGAGACGGCAATGGACCTGAACGACTTGCGCAGCGCGATCACGTTGCTGTCCTTCGTGATCTTCATCGGCCTCGTGGCCTGGGCGTGGTCCGCGCGACGGCGTTCGTCGTTCGACGAAGCGGCGCGGTTGCCGTTCAGCGGCGAGGAGCCCCGTTCATGAGCGACTTCCTTTCCAGCGGCTGGTCGATCGCCATCGCGATCGTCACCGTGCTGAGCCTCATCGCCTGCCTCGCGCTGCTGATCATCGCCGCGCGCCGCCGCGTCGTGCCCGGCGTCACCGACAACAGCACCGGCCATGTCTGGGACGAAGACCTGCGCGAACTCAACAACCCGTTGCCGCGCTGGTGGATGGGCCTGTTCGTCCTCACCGTCGTCTTCTCGTTCGCCTATCTCGTGCTCTACCCGGGGCTCGGCGCCTTCGCCGGCACCTGGCAGTGGACGAGCAGCGGCCAGTACGAGGCCGAGCAGGCGCGCGCACGCAACGAGATCGCGCCGCTGTACGCGCGCTTCGCAGCGATGGACGAAACGCAGCTCGCCGGCGATGCGCAGGCCATGGGCATCGGCGAGCGCCTGTACATCAACCACTGCGCCGCCTGCCACGGCTCGGACGCGCGCGGCAGCAAGGGCTTTCCGAACCTGACCGACAAGGACTGGCTGTGGGGCGGCACTTTCACCGACATCCGCAAGACCATCGCCGAAGGCCGCAACGGCGTCATGCCGCCGATGGCCGAGGCCGTGGGCGGCGGTGACAACGTGCGCAACGTCGCGCACTATGTGCTGAGCCTGTCGGGCAGCCCGCACGACAGCGTGGCCGCGCAACTCGGCCGCAGCAGCTTCACCGCCTGCGCCGCATGTCACGGCATCGACGGCAAGGGCAACACGGCGATGGGCGCGCCCAACCTCACCGACAAGGTCTGGCTGCACGGCTGGGGCGAAGAGACGGTGGCCGCGATGATCAACGGCGGCAAGAACAACGCGATGCCGGCGCACGCGAGCCGCTTGACCGAAGAGCAGGTGCGCGTGCTTGCGGCCTACGTATGGCGCCTGTCGAATTGACGCAGCGCGCGGCGCCTGAAGAGCAGATCGTCTGGCTCTACGAGAAGCAGAAGAAGATCTATCCGCGCGCCGTCAGCGGCTGGTTCGCCGGCTGGCGCTGGGCGCTGGTGTGGGCGACGCAGCTGTTCTTCTACGGCGTGCCGTGGCTCGATTGGAACGCGCGCCAGGCGGTGCTGTTCGACCTCGCCGCCCGCCGCTTCTACATCTTCGGCTTCGTCCTCTATCCGCAGGACTTCATCTACCTCACCGCGCTGCTGATCATCAGCGCCTACGCCTTGTTCCTGTTCACCGCGGTGGCGGGGCGGCTGTGGTGCGGCTATGCCTGCCCGCAGACGGTCTACACCGAAATCTTCCTCTGGATCGAACGGGTGTTCGAGGGCGACCGCATGGCGCGCATGAAGCGCGATGCCGCGCGCTGGAGCAGCGGCAAGCTCGCACGCAAGGCCGGCAAGCACGCCGTGTGGCTCGCGCTCGGCCTGTGGACCGGCTTCACCTTCGTCGGCTGGTTCACGCCGATCAAACAACTGTGGGCCGAAGCCTTCACGCTGAACTTCGGTCCGTGGGAATGGTTCTGGGTCTGCTTCTACGGCCTGGCGACCTACGGCAACGCCGGCTTCCTGCGCGAGCAGGTCTGCAAGTACATGTGCCCGTACGCGCGCTTCCAGAGCGCGATGTTCGACCGCGACACGCTGACCGTCAGCTACGACGCCGAACGCGGCGAACCGCGCGGCCCGCGCGGGCGCTCGACCGACCTCGCGGCCGCCGAGCTCGGCCACTGCATCGACTGCACGCTGTGCGTGCAGGTGTGCCCGACCGGCATCGACATCCGCGACGGCCTGCAGTACGAGTGCATCGGCTGCACCGCCTGCATCGACGTCTGCAACCACGTGATGGACAAGATGCACTACCCGCGCGGCCTCATCCGCTACGACACGCAGAACGGCCTGGCGCAGCACCTCACGCGCCGCCAGCACTGGGCGCGCGTGGCGAGGCCTCGCGTGCTGGTCTACGGCGCGATCCTGCTCGCCATCTGCGCGGCCTTCATTGCCAGCCTGGCGCTGCGCACGCCGTTCAAGGTGGACGTGGTTCGCGACCGCGCATCGCTGGCCCGCATCGTCGAGGACGGTCGCGTCGAGAACGTGTACCGGCTGCAGGTGATGAACGCGAGCGAGCAGCCGCAGCGCTACCTCATCGGCGTGAGCGGGCTCGCGGGCGCGAGCGTGGCGGGCAATGCCGAGGTCGATGTCGCCGGCGCGGCCGCGCGCTGGATGCCGGTGGCGGTGCAACTGCCGCACGCCGCGGCGCGCGCGGCCGGACCGGGCGCGCACCGCATCGAGTTCGAGATCTCGCAGCTTGCGCCGGACGGTGCGCGCGCGCAGCTCAGCGAGCGCTCGACCTTCGTGATCCCACGCTGATGAAAGGACCGGCGATGAACGACAAGCCTTCTTCCCAACCCTGGTGGCGCCACGGCATGGTGTGGCTGGTGATCGGCGGCCCGGCCGTCGTGGTGATCGCCTGCATCGCCACGCTGGTGATCGCCGTGACGCATCCCGACCCGGTCCTGCCGACGCTGCAGACGCCGGCGCTGAAGGCGCGCAACCTCGGCGCGTCGCCGCCATGACGATGCGCGACGCGCTGCAGATCGCCTGGCCGGCCTTCCTCGCCGCGGCGGTGCTCGAGCTGCTGGTGTTCGCGCATGTCGATCCG
This sequence comes from uncultured Burkholderiales bacterium, assembly GCA_902826345.1. Taxonomy (GTDB): domain Bacteria; phylum Pseudomonadota; class Gammaproteobacteria; order Burkholderiales; family Burkholderiaceae_C; genus CADEEN01. The sequence continues at coordinate 3,183 of CADEEN010000364.1, forward strand.
GCCGACGTGCACACCCTCGCCGGCGCGCCGGTGGAACTGTCGCGGCAGGCGGTGTACACGCTGTCGTTCTTCGGCTTCTGGGCGGTCTGCGCGGCGGCGTGTGCGCTGTGCGTGTGGCTGCAGCGGCGAGAGACGACATGAGCAACGCGATCACCAGCGCCTTCACGCCCGAGCTGCTGCAGCGCCTGCGGCCCTACCTCGACCGCAACGGCCCGCGCTACACCTCGTACCCGACGGCCGACCGGCTGCACGCCGGCTTCACCGAGACGCATTACCGGCAGGCGCTGGCCGCGCGCGGTGAGCTCTCGCGCCACCACGCCGCGCCGCCGCTGGCGCTGTACGTTCACGTTCCGTTCTGCGAATCGGTGTGCTACTACTGCGCGTGCAACAAGGTGGTGACGCGGCATCACGAGCGCGCCGGCGAATACCTCGACGCGCTCGAACGCGAGGTCACGCTGGTGGTGGCCGCGCTCGGCGCCAACGAACGTCAGCGCCAGCGCGTCACGCAGCTGCACTTCGGCGGCGGCACGCCGACCTTCCTCAGCGACGAGGAGCTGTCGCAGCTGTGGCGCGTGCTCGCGCGCGCGTTCGACATCGCGCCCGAGGCGGAGTGCGGGGTCGAGGTCGATCCGCGCACCGCCGATGCCGAGCGCCTGGCGCACCTGCGTGGGCTCGGCTTCAACCGCGTCAGCTTCGGCGTGCAGGACTTCGACGCCCAGGTGCAACAGGCGGTGCACCGCGTGCAGCCGTTCGAGCAGGTGAGGGCGTTGATCGACGCGGCGCGCGCGCTCGGCTTCGAGTCGATCAACGCCGACCTGATCTACGGCCTGCCGCGGCAGACGCCGCAAAGCTTCGCGCGCACGATCGATCAGATCGCCATGCTGCGACCCGACCGCATCGCGCTCTACGGCTACGCCCACCTGCCCGCGCGCTTCAAGCCGCAGCGGCGCATCGTCGCCGCCGAGCTGCCCGACGGCGGCGCGCGGCTGGCGATGCTCGGCCACGCGACCGCTGCGCTCGGCGCCGCGGGCTACGACAGCATCGGCATGGACCACTTCGCGCTCGCCCACGACGCGCTCGCGCTGGCGCGGCGCGAGGGCCGGCTGCACCGCAACTTCCAGGGCTACACGACGCAGCCCGAGTGCGACCTGATCGGCCTGGGCGTCTCGGCCATCGGCGGCGTCGGCGCTGCGCTGGCGCAAAACGCGAAGACGCTCGACGGCTATTACGCCGCGCTGCAGGCCGGCTGCCTGGCCACCGAGCGCGGGCGCGGTAGTGACGAAGGACGTTCCCAGGGGGGTTACGGTCGTCGGGGT
>CADEEN010000365.1 GCA_902826345.1 uncultured Burkholderiales bacterium
CTCTCCGGCGGCGAGCGTCAGCGCGTCGCGATCGCGCGCGCCCTCGTCACGCAGCCGGCCTGCGTGCTCGCCGACGAGCCCACCGGCAACCTCGACCGCGAAACGGCCGACGGCGTGTTCCGCCTGATGATCGACCTGGCGCGCGAGCACGGCACGGCCTTCGTGCTCGTCACGCACGATGAGCAGCTGGCTGCGCGCTGCGACCGCATGCTGCGGCTCATCAAGGGTGTGCTGACGTAAGCGCTGCGCTGTCGCCGCAGCGCGCCGCGCTCCTGATGATTTCCTGATGCCGGCCGTGCTACGTTGACACCGATGCTCACTGCCCGGCCGCTCCCCTCTGCACGCTGGCGCCGCGCCGGCTGGGCGCTGCTGGTGTGGGCGCTGGCCTGGGCCGCGATGCTCGGCTTGGACAACGCGCTCGATCTGGCCAACCTTGCGCTGCTGCTGGTGCTGGCTGCTGCCGTTGCCGGGCTGTGGCTCTCGCCGCTGGTCTCGGCCGCCGTCTGCACCGTGGCCGTGCTGGCCTTCAACTGGACCTTCGTGCCGCCGCGCGGCGCTTTCAGCGTCGATCTGCGCCAGCACGTCTGGCTGCTCGGCGCGATGCTGGCGGTGGGCTGGATCGTCGCCGCGCTCGTCGCCCGCCAGCGCGCGCTGGCGCAGAGCGAGCAGAGCGCCGCTGCGCAATCGCGGCAGTTGCGCGAAATGGGTGATGCGCTACGCGACAGCGACGATCCGCAGTCGCGTGGGCCGGCGTTGCAAGCGGCGCTGGCTGCGTTGACGGCCGAGCCGGTGTCGCTGCTGATGTTGCGCGCGGCATTGCCGGCACGCGACGATGCACAGGCCGCTACCTGGCTCGGCGCGCCCGACGCAGACGTGAGTGCCGGCCTGTGGCTGGCCACGCGCCAGGCCGCCGCGCTCGGCCCCGGCAGCGGCCGCCATGAAGACCAGCCGCAGTGGTACCTGCCGCTGCGCGCACGCGGCGCTGCGTATGGTGCCGCGCAGCTGCCGGCGCGCCACGACGACGGCGCCGACGACGTGCGTGCGCACGCCCAGGCCTTGTGCGACCAGATGGGCCAGGCGCTCGAGCGCACGCAGGCCCTGCGCGCCGCTGCGCAGGCGCGCGAGCAGGCGCAGGCGCAACAGGTGCGCAACGCGTTGCTGGCGGCGATTGCGCACGACCACCGCACACCGCTGGCGACGATCCTCGGCGCGGCGTCGTCACTCGCCCTGCAGGACGCGCGCTTGTCGGCCGAGCAGCGGCAGCGCCTGGCCGCGTCGATCGTCGAAGAAGCCGACCGTCTGGCGCGCCTGACCGACAACACGCTGCAGCTGGCGCGGCTGGATGCAGACCGCCTCGCGCTGGCCCTCGATTGGGAATCGGCCGAAGAGCTCGTCGGCACGGCGATCGCGCGCGTGCGCCGCCACGATCCGCAGCGCCGCGTGCGCTCGCGCGTCGAGCCCCAGCTGCCGCTGCTGCGCTGCGACGCGCTGCTGATGGTGCAGATGCTGATCAACCTGCTCGACAACGCTTTGCAGTACGGCGCGCCGGATGCACCGGTCGAGTTGCTGGTGCGCTGCGTCGGCGACGAGATGATGTTCGCCGTGCGCGACCGCGGCCCTGGCGTGCCGCTGGCGCTGCGCGAGCGCATCTTCGAGGTCTTCCAACGCGGTGCCGCGAGCGATGCCGAACGCCGCGGCTCGGGCGTGGGTCTGGCGCTGTGCCGGGCGGTCGCACGCGTGCACGGCGGCCGGCTGACGCTGCGCGCGCGCCATCATGGCGGCAGCAGCTTCGAGTGCTTTGTGCCGCTCGGCGTCGCGCCGCTGGGTGAGGAAGCCGCGCCATGATCGGCCACGTGCTGCTGGTCGAAGACGACCGCGAGTTGCGGGCCACGCTGCGCGAGGCGCTCGAAGTCGAGGGCTACCGCGTCGTCGCGTCGGCGAGCCTGGCCGATGCGCGTGCCGTGCTCGCGCATGCGGCGCCCACGCAAGGCATCGACCTCGTGCTGCTCGACCTCGGCTTGCCCGATGGCGACGGCGAGTCGCTGCTCGCGGCGCTGCGCCGCGAACACAGCACGCCCGTCATCGTGATCTCGGCGCGCGAAGGTGACGGCAGCAAGATTCGCCTGCTCGACGGCGGCGCCGACGACTACCTCGTCAAGCCGTTTTCGATCGGCGAGCTGCTGGCACGCCTGCGCGTGGCGCTGCGCCACCGCGGCCGCGCGGTGGCGGCGGCGGTGATCCGCTACGAACACGATGGCTTGATCGTCGACATCGCTGCGCACCGTGTCGGCCTCGACGGCGCGGACGTGCACCTGACCCCCACCGAATTCAAGCTGCTGGCCCGCCTGGTGCGCAATGCCGGCCAGGTGGTCACCCACCGCCAACTGCTGGCCGACGTCTGGGGCGCGGATTTCACCGAGCACACGCACTACCTGCGCCTGTACATGGCGCAACTGCGGGCCAAGCTCGAAGCGCAACCGGCCGAGCCGCGGCGTTTGCTCACCGAGCCGGGTGTCGGTTATCGGTTGGTCGAAGCGGATTGATCCATATGCGTTCCTGATGTGCGGTCTGCCACGCTGGCGGCCTCGTCATCCATCAGCAGCAACGCATGTCCGCCACCCTCACCGCCACCGCCGACAACAGCACGACCCTGCGTCGCCAAGGGCTGGCCGCGCTCACGCTCGGCGCCATCGGTGTCGTCTATGGCGACATCGGCACCAGCCCGCTGTACACGATGAAGGAAGTCTTCGCGCCGGCCACCGGCGTGCCGCTCGACCAGGCGCACCTGATCGGCGCCGTGTCGGCGATCTTCTGGGCGCTGATGGTCGTCGTCACGCTCAAGTACGTGCTGCTCGTCTTGCGTGCCGACAACCGGGGTGAGGGCGGCGCGCTGGCGCTGGCGGCGCTGGCCTCGAATGCGGTGCGTGATCGGCCGCGCACGCGCGCCGCGATGCTGCTGCTCGGCGTGGCCGGCGCGGCGCTGTTCTACGGCGACAGCGTGCTCACACCGGCGATCTCGGTGCTCGGCGCGATGGAAGGCCTGGAGGTCATCGCGCCGGGGTTGAAGCCGTACGTGGTGCCGGCTGCCGCGCTGATCCTCGTGCTGCTGTTCACGCTGCAGCGCTTCGGCACGGCGCGCGTCGGCGCGTTGTTCGGCCCGATCATCGTGCTCTGGTTCGCCACGCTCGCGATCACCGGCGTGATGCAGATCGTGCAGCAGCCAGCGATCCTGGCGGCGCTCAATCCGCTGCACGCCTGGACCTTCCTCTCCGAGCGCGGCGCCGGCGTGCTGATCGCCGTCGGCGCCATCGTGCTGGCCATCACCGGCGCCGAGGCGCTGTACGCCGACATGGGCCACTTCGGCCGCGCGCCGATCCGCGTCGCCTGGCTCGGTCTCGTCTTTCCCGCGCTCGCACTCAACTACATGGGACAAGGCGCGCTGTTGATGCGCGATCCGGCGGCGCTGGCCAATCCGTTCTACCGCCTGTTCCCCGAGAGCTGGCTGATCGCCGCGCTCGTGATCGCCACGCTGGCGGCCATCATCGCCTCGCAGGCCGTGATCTCCGGCGCCTACTCGGTGACGCGGCAGGCGATGCAACTCGGCTTTCTGCCGCGGCTGACGGTGCTCTTCACCTCGGCGCGCGAGGCCGGGCAGATCTACATGCCGGCCGTCAACTGGGTGCTGCTGGCCGGCGTCGTCGGCGCGGTGTTTGCCTTCGGCAGCTCGTCGGCGCTGGCCGGCGCCTATGGCTTGTCGGTGACGTTGACGATGTTGATCACGACCTTGCTCACCTGGTTCGTCATCCGCCACGCCTGGCATTTGCCGTTGCCGCTGGCGATCGGCGCCACCGGCTTCTTCATCGCCGTCGATGGGCTGCTCGTCGCCGGCAGCGCCGCCAAGCTGTTCGATGGCGGCTGGTTCACCCTCGTGCTCGGCGCGCTGCTGGTGCTGCTGATGACCACCTGGGCCCGAGGCCGCACGTTGTTGCTTGCGGCGCTGCGCAGCGACGGCCTCGAGCTCGAAGCCTTCGTGCGCAACCTGCAGACAGACGCCACGCCGCGTGCCGCGCGCACGGCGGTCTACGCCGTCGCCGACCCCACCACCGTGCCGCAGGCGCTGCTGCACAACATGAAGCACAACCAGGTGCTGCACGAGCGCAACATCGTCCTCACCGTGGACTTTGCCGACCGGCCGTGGGTCGACGACGCCGATCGCATCAGCGTTGAGTCCCTCGGCGCCGGCTTCTGGCGCGTGCGCGCGAGCTTCGGTTTCATGGAGGCGCCCGACGTGCCGCGCGCGCTGTCACTCGCCGCGGCCAAGGGGCTCGTCGTGCCGGTGTTCGAAACCAGCTACTTCCTGAGCCGCGAGACGGTGGTGCCCACGGCCGGCAACGGCGGCATGGCGCGCTGGCGCGAGCGCTTGTTCGCGACGATGAGCCGCGGCTCATCGGGCATTGCCGGGTTCTTCCTTTTGCCCCGCAACGC
>CADEEN010000366.1 GCA_902826345.1 uncultured Burkholderiales bacterium
GGCTTCGTCTTGTCCGGCGGCGCTCAACAGGCGCGCCCAGCGCGCGATGCGATCGTCGGCGACGGTCTCTTCGCCGGGCGAAGTGTCGTCTGGCGACGCCGGCGCGTCGTCGTCGCCGTTGTCGGATCCATCGTCGCCGTGTTGCTCGCGCGCGCGGCCATCGTTGCGCCGCACGCGCGTCAGCCGCTCGTCCTGGCCCGCGCCCTGCGCGCGCGCGCTGCCGGCCGCCGACGTCGTCTGCAAGATGCTCAGCGCCACCGGCACGGCCAGCACGCCCTGCAGCGGCATGGCCTGCGGCGGCACGACGTTGTGCGTTTGCGCAGCGGCTTCGAGGGCGGGCACCGACAGGGCCTGCGTCGCCTGCACATCAGCACCGGCCGGCAGCGGACTGGCCCGTTGCGCCAACGCCGCGGGCGAAAACGCGGCGGTGGTTGACGAGTCGTGCGGACCGTCTTGCGCCGCGCGCAGCGCGCCCTGGTGAGCGGCCACGCTCGGCGACGCCGCCTGTTGCGCCGCGTTGTCCAGCGTCAGGCCGGCGAGCGCGGCATCGATGGCGCGCCGCGTCGGGCTGCCGCCGCCGGCTTGTGTCACCGCAGCGATGGCTTCGACGGGGGCCGGTGCAGTGCTCACGGGTCCTGTGCCGGATCATCGGACAAGGGATGTTGGCGCAGCGATTGCGGCGCCTGCCCTCTATCGACGAGGCGCTCGCGCAGGCGATCCAGCGGCAGGCGGCGCGTGTCGGTCGGTGTGCCGAGGCCAAGGTGCAAGCCCGTCGCGCCGCGCTGCACAGTCAACTGCTGCACCGGCAGGCTGCTGTCGGTGAGCTGCACCGCCCAGGCTTGCGGCGACGCGCCGAGCGCATGGGGCGACAGGGCGCTGGCCGACAACGCGGGTTGCGCGATCTGCATCGCCATCGCGTTGCCGGTGGCCGACAGCGGCGCCGCAGTCAAGCCGGCGACGATCGGCGGCGGGACCAACGCGCGCGGCACGGCGGGCCCGGCCGCCGCCAACAGGTTCTCATGCGCACCGTCTCGCTCTTCATCGTGATGCAGCGACGCCTCGTCGTCGGTCGATGCCGACCGCTCGCCGGCGCGGCGCAGTGCGCTGTCGAAACCATCTTGTGCGGCGCGCGGTGGTGTGCGCGTGGCGCTGGCATCGCGTGGCGGTGTCGTCGCGGGCTGACTAGGCGTGGAAACTGAGGGCGTGTTCATGCGCTTCTCCGCAACGTGGGGACATGGGCCGCGGCGCGTTGGGGCCTGCGCACGGCAGCGTCGTCGAATTCGAGTTCCAGACGCGCTTCGTCGCGCTGCAGCAGCGCCTTCTGCGCTGCCGCGCACAACTGCTCCGCGGCATCGACCGCGGCCTTGGCACGCAACCAGGCCGCGCGTTGCTGCGCCTCGAGGCGGCGCGATTGCGCCAGATCGTCCTGCTCGTCGGCGAGCGTCGATTCCGCGCGTTCGAGCTGGTCGTCCAGCACCGCGCGCAGCGCCTGCCAGCGCGCATTCGTCGCCGGCAGCTCGGGCGGGCAGGGGACCGACAGCCAGTGCATCAGGCGGTGGCTGCGCTGGGTGAGCTCGGCCACTTCGGCCAGGCGCGCATCGACGATGCGCTGGTGTTCTTCGGCCTGCTCGCGCGCCAGCTGCCACGACTTTTCCGCCGCGCGCAGGTGCAGATCGCGCAAGGCCAGCAGTTGCTTCGTCTCGCCGTGGCGCTGCTGCTCGGCGCTCTTCACGCCACCACCTCGGCCAAGCGCGCCAGGGTTTGCGGCAAGGCCATGGCCTCGTCCGGGCGCTGGCCCAGGAACTTTTGCAGAGCCGGCCAGCGCTCGATGGCCTGATCAGCGAGCTCGTCGCTGCCGGCACGGTACTCGCCGACCTGCAGCAGAAAACGGATCTCGGCGTGTTTGGCCAGCAGCGCGCGCAGCCGCATCGCCGACTGCCGCTGCGCGGCGCTGGTCACGCGCTCGAAGACGCGGCTGGTGCTGGCCAGCACGTCGATCGCCGGGTAGTGGCCGCGCTGCGCCAGCTCGCGCGACAGCACGATGTGGCCGTCGAGAAGCGAGCGCACCTCTTCGCTCACCGGGTCCATGCCGTCTTCGTCTTCCGACAGCACGGTGTAGAAGGCGGTGATCGAGCCGTGCTGATCATTGCCGGCGCGCTCGAACAGGCGCGGCAACTCGGCGAACACCGACGGCGGGAAGCCGCGCCGCACGGCCGGCTCGCCGATCGCCAGGCCGATCTCGCGCAGCGCGCGCGCGAAGCGGGTCACCGAATCCATCAGCAGCATGACGCGCGCGCCGTTGTCACGAAAGCCCTCGGCGATCGCCGTGGCCGCGTGCGCGGCGCGCAGCCGCTCCATCGCCGGCCGCTCGGCCGTGGCGACGACGACCACCGAGCGCTTCAAGCCCGCTTCTCCGAGGCTGTCTTCGAGAAACTCGCGCACCTCGCGGCCGCGCTCGCCGACCAGCGCAATCACGTTGACGTCGGCGGACGCGGTTCGCGCCAGCATGCCGGCAAGCGTCGATTTGCCGCCGCCGGCGCTGGCGAACACACCGACGCGCTGACCGACGCCGACGGTCAGCGCCGCATCGATCGCGCGCACGCCGGTGGACAGCGGCTGCGTGATCGTGGCGCGCGCCAGCGGATTCGGCGGCTCGCGGTACACCGGGCTCGACTTCAGGCCCTCGGGCAGTGGCCGGCCGTCGAGCGGCTGGCCGAAGGCGTCGATCACGCGGCCGAGCAGCGCAGCGCCAAACGGCACCGTCGCCACCTGCGGCAGCAACTCGACCTGCGCATCGCTGGCCACGTTCTGCAAACCCGCCAGCGGCACGAGGATGACCTCACCTTGCGACAAGCCGACCACTTCGGCGCGCAGCGGTTCGGCGCCGGCGCTGCGCACGAGACACTGCTGCCCGATGCGCGCGTGCAGGCCCGTGGCGCGCAAGGTCGTGCCCCAGGCCTGCACGACGCGACCGCGCTCGGCCACGGTGCGCAACGTCGCCAGCCGATCGCCGAGACGAGTGATGACGACGTCGGCGCTCATCTCTCGTCGCGCCAGCCGCGCATGACTTCGGACAATTGGTCGCGCAGGCCCGCCAGCAGCGTGCCGGACGGCGTTTCGAAGACGCAGTCGAGCGGGCCGAGCGCGGCGTCGGCGCGGACGTCGAACACCGTGGACGTCGATGGGCTGCCCATGCGCTCGCGCACGGCCTGCGCCACGTCGGGGTGCAGAAACTCTTCGCTGGCGCGACGCGCCAGCGCACCGACCACGTCGGCCGGCGCCAGGTCTTGCGCCAGACGCTCGGTGACCCGCACCGCCAACGCACTGACCATCGCCCGCAATGCCTGCACATCGGCCTGCGCACTGCGCGAGGCCTGGTCCCAGGCGTCGATCAGGCGCGGCGCCACTTCGGCCAGCGCCTGCGCGCGGCCTTGCGCGTGGCCGGCCGCGCGCGCTTGTTCGAGTGCTTGCTGGTGCTCGGCCTCGCAGGTGGCCCAATGCTGCTCGAGGCGTTGCAGCAGCGCGCTGGCGTCTGCCGCGCGGCTCACATCGTCTTCGCACAGCCACAGCCGATCGCTGGCCAGGCTCGTCTGCCGTCCGCGGTGCAGGGCGAGGAAGGTCATGCCGGCGGCTCCGTCGCGCGCGGCGCGAGCTGCTCCTTCGCGCGCAGCGCAAGCGTCACGGCCTTCTGCGCCGCGGCGAGAGCGGGCGCCGGCACGGGCGGCAGGCTCTGCGGCCACAAGCGCTCGCGCAGCACCACGCGCAGCGCGGGGGCCGGCAGCGCGGCCAGCAGCACTTCGCGGCCCCATTGCGTGAGCGCTGCGTCGGCATCGCTGCCCTGCGGCAGCCGATCGGTGGGGTCTGCGGGTCGTTCGAGGGCCATCAGCACCTCGAACGCCGCCGCGCCGAGGCGTTGCCGCAGGTGCTGCAACTGCGCGCCGTCGATGCACCACTGCCACGCGCCGCCGTGCCAGAACACGCCGGCCGTCCAAGCCAGGTCATCGAGCGCGTCAGCATCGTCGGCCGCAGCCCACGACGGCCACGCCGCCAGGTCTTGCCACGACAGTTGCGCGCGGCGCGGCGTGTGCTGCAGCGCTGCGGCGGCCGCATGGCAACGCGCGCGCGCTGCAGCCGCTTCGGCAGCGCCCTGCACGACGGGCGCGCGCATCATGAGCCGTTGGCCTCGCGGCGCGGCGAGGTGACGAGCGCCCAGCGCTTGGCCAGCGGCACGGGCTCGGTCTCTTGCGCGTCCGCGCCCGGCGCGGCCAACGCCGCGCGGCGTTGCCACCACCACAAGCCCCCACCGCCCGCCAGGGCCAGCAAGGCCCCGCCGAGCGCGACGGCGAGCACCGTGCCCAGACCGCCCAGGCTCGACGCCGACGGGGCAGGCGCGACGCGCGCCAGCGGCAGCGGCAGCGGCTCGGCCTGGAACAGCGCCACGGTGACGGTGTCGGAGGGCAGGCGGGGCAGCGCGTTGG
>CADEEN010000367.1 GCA_902826345.1 uncultured Burkholderiales bacterium
GATGAGGGCGACGCACGCGCGGTGGTGGCTGCAACGACAAGAGCGACACAGAGCGCGCGGCGGGCGCTATTCGTCATCGCCACCGAGGATGCCGCCGAGCAGCCCGCCGCCGACCATGCCGCCGAGCACCGAGCCTTCCTCGCGCGAGCCGCCGCGCTGCGGCGCCGCCGCGAACACGCGCGATGCCAGACGCGAGAACGGCAGACTTTGCAACCACACCGTGCCGGGCCCGGTGCACTTGGCGAAGAACAAGCCCTCGCCGCCGAACAGCGCCGTCTTGATCTTGCCGACGAACTGGATCTCGAAGTTGATGCTGCTCGTCATCGCCACCACGCAGCCGGTGTCGCTGAACAGCGTCTCGCCGGCCTGCAACTCGCGCTTGACGATCGAACCACCGGCGTGCACGAAGGCCAGGCCGTCGCCTTCCAACTTCTGCATGATGAAGCCTTCGCCGCCGAAGAAGCCGACGCCGAGTTTGCGCTGCAGGAAGATGCCGAGCGAGACGCCGCGCGCGGCGCAGAGAAACGCGTCCTTCTGGCAGATCAGCATGCCGCCGAGCTGCCGCAAGTCCATCGCCAAAATCTTGCCGGGGTACGGCGCGGCGAAGGCCACGCGCTGCTTGGCGCGCGCGTTGTTGGTGTAGACCGTGGTGAACAGCGACTCGCCGGTGACCAGGCGCTTGCCGGCGCCGAGCAGCTTGCCGAACAAGCCGCTGCCCTGGTTCGCCGAGCCGTCGCCGAAGACCGTGTCCATGCCGATGCCGGCTTCCATGAACATCATGCTGCCGGCCTCGCCGATCGCCGCTTCGCCGGGGTCGAGTTCGACCTCGACGAACTGCATCTCGGAGCCCTTGATCTCGTAGTCGACAACGTCCATGGCCATGTTGCAAACCTCTGTGCGGTTAGGGGGAAGCGCAAAAGTCTAGCTGCAAGGTCGCTAAACTTCGGCCTCGGTCGGCAGTTCACCCAGGTCGTTGCCAGCGAGCCCTCTCGCGCTAAACCTGCCAGCGAAATCTTTCAGTCCCGGTGCATCCCCCGCGCCCGGCTGGCAAGGGCAACCCCCGGCACCCGTTGGTTCAACCGACGCGGATTCGAGCGTGGAGCAGATGGAGCATCGACACGATGAACACCACGACTTCCGAACCCGACCGCACGCCGTTGGTGGCGGCGGACCTCTCGGCCTTTGCCAAGGCACTGCGCACGCAGCTCGCCGAACGCCTGGACAGCGGCGCGGGCTTGCCCGGCCATGTCGAGATGTTGAACCTGCTCGCGCGTGCCGCGGGTCACCGCAACGTGCAGGCGTTGAAGGCGGCCGCAAAGGCCGCCGCGAGCAAGGCAACGTCGCCACAACGTTGGCACGGCCCGAAGCACCCGACGCTGACGCCGGCAGCCGACCGCACGCTGCGCGTCTTCGATGCACAGGGCCGGCTGCTGCGCTGGCCGGGCAAACGCGCCGAGCAGGTGCTGGCGCTGTGGTGCCTGTGGATGGCCTTCGACGGCAAGCGCCGCTACAGCGAGCGCGAGGTCAACGAAGTGCTGAATGCGCACCACGCCTTCGGCGACCACTGCCTGCTGCGCCGTGAGCTCGTCGAGATGAAGTTGCTCGAGCGCACCCCCGGTGGCGAGCAGTACCGCAAGCTCGCCGCGCGGCCCGACGATGAAACGGCGGCGCTGCTGCGCGCGGTGCGCTTGCGCGCGGGTTGAGACATCAAGCGTAGGGGCACGGGCCAGCGCGGGCCCTGAAGGAGTGCTTGTTGTTCGGCGATCGACTGGCAACTTTCTACCGCATCAGGTGCGTTCGAGTCAACGAACCGAACGTGCGCGATGTGCGCACAGCGAACGTTCAGGCGCGACAACCGTACGTCGCTGGGCGGCCACGACGGAACCATCGCATGGCACGGCCATTCATCTGATCCGATGTTTCTTTTGAAGAACTGAATCTGTACTGCCAGCACCGTCCGGCGCACAGTGGCTACTCGAAAGCGAGGTCGCCTATGTCTATGCTGAGCCACGCTCGATGTTGTCGCACCTACTCGTTGGTCATGCTCAGAAGCGAAGAGGAAGGCTTGCACGTCTACGACGCTGGCGAACATGGATCAGCACTTGAGCCGACAAACGTCTTCTTCCGCGAGGACGAGATTCTGTCGAGTGACGGCCCGGCCGCCGTGGCGCACCTATCGATGTTCTCTGCCGCTCTGCAGGCAGCCGCGTCGGCCGGCGTGCGCCGAGGTGCTGGGCTAAGCGACACCGCAGGAACGGCATCCGACACCGAAGCGCTGTTTACGGAACTTGCGTGCCGGCTTCGCCGCCCGCCCGCAGTCAGGATGCCTGGCCTGCGAGCCGGTGCCATTGGCCCCGTGCTGAGGCCCGCGCAGGAGTAGCCATGTCCATTGACGCACTGTTGCTGGCGCGCATCCAGTTCGCCTTCACGATCTCATTCCACATCATCTTCCCGGCACTCACCATCGGCCTTGCCAGCTACCTCGCGGTGTTGGAAGGTCTGTGGCTGCAGACGAAGCAGCAGGTTTACGACGACCTCTATCACTTCTGGATCAAGGTCTTCGCCGTCGCCTTCGCCGAGGACGAAATAGTCGTCACTGACGGCGGCTTGGAGGCGCTGAACCTGTGCCTGCAGGCGGTGACGGCGCCAGGCGATTGGGTGGCCGTCGAATCGCCGACGTTTTATGCCGCCCTGCAGGTGCTCGAACGGCTCCATCTCAAGGCCGTGGAGGTGGCCACCGATCCGGTCAGCGGCATCGACATCGCTGCGTTGGCCGCGTTGCTCGAACGCGAACCGCGAGTAAAGGCGTGCTGGTTCATGACGAACTTCCAGAACCCGCTGGGGGCGCTGATGCCCACGACGCGCAAGCGCCAACTGGTGCAGTTGCTGGCTCGACACCGCATACCGCTGGTCGAGGACGATGTCTACGCCGAGCTGTACGACGCCGCGAGCAGCCACCGCCCGCCGCCGGCGAAGGCATTCGACGGCGAGGGTCTGGTGCTGCACTGCTCGTCGTTCAGCAAGTGCCTCGCGCCCGGCTACCGCGTGGGCTGGGCCGCCGCTGGAAGCCACGCGCAGACCGTCAAGCGGCTCAAGATGATGAGCACGCTTGCCACCTCGCTGCCGCCGCAACTGGCGATCGCCGAGTACCTGGCCACCGGCGGCTACGACAGGCACCTGCGCAACCTGCGCGAGGCCTTGTCCCGACAGCGGCAGCGCACCTTGCGCCTGATCGAGCGCCACTTCCCGGCCGGCACGCGCGTGACGCGGCCCGAAGGCGGGTACTTCCTGTGGCTGGAACTGCCGAGCACCGTGGACGCGCTGGCGCTGCATCGTGAAGCACTGGCGCACCATCAGATCTCGACCGCGCCCGGGGTGCTGTTCTCCGCCGACCGACGCTTTGTGCATCACCTGCGCCTGAACGTGTCGGCGCCGAGCGGCGACGGGAATCGTTTCGACGAAGCGGTTCGCATCCTGGGCCGGCTGGCCACAGCGCGCGCCGGGTGATCGAGGCGTGGCCACGACGCGCGGTCGCGCGCCGCAGCCAACTGTTCGGAAGATTTTGAGGCCCGGATGACCTCGCCGCAGGTACGAACAAGTGCAACTGCTCGATCTGCACCAAGGCCCGCAACTGGAACGCGATCGTCAAACCGACCGACTTTCGCCTCGTGAAGGGGGCCGAAGACCTGAGCGACTACCAGTTCGGCCACGAAGTTGGCCACCATCTGTTCTGCCGGCATTGCGGCGTCCGCTCCTTCGCAAGAGGATACGCAGAGCAGATTGGCGGTCACTATGTGGACGTCCAAATCACCGCCCTTGACAATGCAACACTCGAGGAACTGCTCGCAGCACCCGTACGGTATGCCGACGGAAGGAACAACGACTGGGGCAATGTGCCCCCTGAAGTCCACCACCTTTGACAGCCTCACAGTGAACGGCCCCGCAGGCGCGGCCGCTTCCTCCCCACCCGAGAGCCCATGAGCCTCGGAGGCAAAGGGTCCTATTGCGCCGCCTCCGCGATCACCGCGACGACGCGACCGGGATGCGAAACCATCACCACGTGCGACGCGTCTTTCACTTCGATCACCTTGCGCGCGTTCGCGCGCTCGGACATGAAGCGCATCGCCGCCGGCGGAATGTTCCTGTCGGCCGTGCCGTAGATGGACCACGACGGCAGTTCCCTCCACGCGGGCTTGCCCGATGGCTGCGTGAGCGCTGCTTCGGCGATCGGGCGCTGCGTCGCCGCCATCAGTGTTGCGTTGGCCTTCGGTACGTCGGCCGCGAACTGCTGGTGGAACTTGTCCTGCTGGATGTAGAGGTCCTTGCCGCCGTCGGCCAGCGCCACCGGCGGTGCTAGCGCTTCGCCTAGCGTTCCGCCCGGAAACCTGCCAGACAGTGCGAGCGCGGTCTCGCCGGCTTCGGGGACGAAGGCGGCGACGTACACGAGCGACTTGACGTTGC
>CADEEN010000368.1 GCA_902826345.1 uncultured Burkholderiales bacterium
CACCTCTTCGGCGCTGACGGAATGCTCCATCGGGTACTCGTTCCACTCGATGCCGTAGCCGAGTTGCGCCAGCGCGTCGCGCGACGACGTGGCGCGGGCGAGGTCGATCACCGGATCGCGCTTGCCGTGGGCGAGGAAGATCGGCGTCAATGCGTTGGCGTCCCTGCGCTCGGCGGACGTGGTCGATGCGATCGGCAGGTAGCCTGACAGGCCAGCGAGTCCGGCCAGGCGCTGGCCGTAGCGCAGGCCGGCGCCGAGCGTGACCGCGCAGCCCTGGCTGAAACCGGCGAGCACGATCTTGTGGGCAGGGACGCCGCGTTCAACCTCTCGGTCGATCAACGCATGCACGGCGGCGAAGCTCTCGCGCAGGCCGGCATCGTCTTCGCGAGGGCTTTGCGTCTGCCCGCCGAACTGGTAGATGTCATACCAGGCGCGCATGCGGTAGCCGTTGTTGACGGTGACCGGCCGCACCGGTGCGCGCGGCAGCAGCCAGCGCACCGGGCCGATGGCGCCGAGATCGATTTCGTCGGCGAAAGGCAGGAAGTCGGTGCCGTCGGCGCCGAGGCCGTGCAGCACGATGACGCTGGCGACTGCGTTGCCTGCCGGGTGGACCTCGATGGTTTGCAATGCTGTGTTCATCAGTAGGTCAAGCCCATGGCCAAGCGCACGTCCTTCATCGTCTGCCGCGCCACGGTGCGCGCGCGCTCGGTGCCCATCTCGACGATCCAGTGCACTTTTTTCGGATCGGCGAGATAGGCTTCTGCGCGCTCGCGCCATGGTTGTTGCTCTTTGACGATGGCGTCGATCACCGGCTGCTTGCATTCGAGGCAGCCGATGCCGGCGCTCGTGCAGCCTTTGACGACCCAGTCTTTCGTCGCCTCGTCGCTGTACACCTTGTGGAGCTGCCACACCGGGCACTTCTCGGGGTCGCCCAGGTCGGTGCGTCGCGCGCGCGCCGGGTCGGTGACCATGCCCTTGATCTTCTTGCTCACCGAGTCCGAGTCTTCGCGCATCAGCACCGCGTTGCCGTAGCTCTTGCTCATCTTCACGCCGTCGGTGCCCGGCAGGCGCAGCACTTCGGTGTGCAGCGCCTGCGGCTCGGTGAGGATGGTCTTGCCGCTGCCTTTGAAATGGCCTTGCAGCAGTTCGCTGTCGTCGCTCGTCCAGCCAACGATATTCGCCGCCGCCTTGGCGATCATGCCGTCGCCCTTGGCGAGCGCTTCGGCGCTTCCGGTCTCGCCGAAAGCTTTGCGTTGCTTGTCGAAGTAGCGCGCATCGTCCTTCGGCAGCTTGGCGAGCGTGGCCGCCACCAATTGATCGAAGTTCGATGCGCGGCCGTACAAGCTGTTGAAGCGGCGCGCGACCTCGCGCGTCAACTCGACGTGCGAACTCTGGTCTTCCCCGACCGGCACGTAGGTGGCTTTGTAGATCAGGATGTCGGCGGCCTGCAGCAGCGGGTAGCCGAGGAAGCCGTAGGTGGCGAGGTCGCGGTCCTTCAGCTTTTCAATCTGGTCCTTGTAGGTCGGCACGCGCTCCAACCAGCCGAGCGGTGTGCCCATGGCCAGCAGCGTGAAAAGCTCGGCGTGTTCGGGCAGGCGGCTCTGGATGAAGATCGTGCACTGGTCCGGGTCGAGTCCGGCAGCGAGCCAGTCGGTCACCATGTCGTAGACGTAGCGCTCCATGACCTCGCGCTCTTCGTAGTGCGTGGTCAGCGCGTGCCAGTCGGCGACGAAGAAGAAACAGTCGTGCTCCTGCTGCAAACGCACCCAGTTTTTGAGCGCGCCGTGGTAGTGGCCGAGGTGCATCGCGCCGGTGGGACGCATGCCGGAGAGGACTCTGGATTTCATCGATTCATTCTAGGCGGGGCTAAACTGCCGGCCCCTCATGAAGCGCATCGTCATCCTCATTTCCGGACGCGGATCGAACATGCGTTCGATTGTCGAAGCGTGCACGGGCGAGGGCTGGCCGGCGCACGTGGTGGCAGTGATTTCGAATCGGCCCGATGCGGCCGGCCTCGTCTTCGCGGTGGAGCGCGGCATCGCCACATCGATCGTCGATCACCAGTCGTTCGCGACGCGCGATGCATTTGATGCAGCGCTCGCGCAAGCCATCGACGCGCACGCGCCCGACCTGGTGGTGATGGCGGGTTTCATGCGCGTTCTCGGCGCCGCTTGCGTGTGCCGTTATGAAGCTCGCATGCTCAACATCCATCCGTCTCTGTTGCCGGCGTTTGCGGGCCTGCACACGCACCGGCGCGCGATCGAGGCCGGCTGCAAGCTCGCTGGGGCGACGGTGCACTTCGTCACCTCGCAACTCGATCACGGGCCGATCGTGTTGCAGGCGGCGGTGCCTGTCCTTTCGGGCGACGACGAACGCAGCTTGTCCGAGCGCGTGCTGGCCATGGAGCATGGGATCTATCCGCGTGCAGTGCGCTGGTTCGTCGAGGGGCAACTGCGCACCGAAGGCGGCGTCGTCACGCAGACGGGCGGCGAGCCGCAACTGGTGCTGTGACGCCACGCCAGTTGCTCGACGCCTGCACGACGCTGCTGCGCGAGGTGCTGCGCTTCGATGCGCCGGCCGACGGAGTCGTCTCGACGTTTTTTCGCAAGCAGAAATCGCTCGGTGCGCGCGAGCGCCACACGCTGGCCGAGACCGTGTACGACGTGCTGCGGCGGCGCCTGCTCTATCAGCATCTGGCACAAGGCGCAGCGGGCACGATCGAGCGGCGTTTTGCGATGCTCGGCTGGGCGGGCGATGCATCGTTCCTGAAAGCCGCGCTGACGCAGGAGGAGCAGACTTGGTTGGCCAAGGCGCGCGCCGTCGATCGCAGCGCGCTGCCGCCGAAGCTGCGCCACAACCTGCCCGACTGGATCGCGCAGCCGCTGCAAGCGCAGTTGGGCGATGAGGGCTTCTGGGCCTTGGTGGCCGCATTGGACCAAGCCGCGCCGCTCGACCTGCGCGTCAACCTTTTCAAGACCAAGCGGGACGCGGCGCAGGCCGCGCTCGCGCAAGCCGGCATCGACGCGCAGCCGACGCCGTACTCCCCATGGGGTCTGCGTGTGCACGGCAAGCCGGCGCTGAACAAGCTCGACATCTTCACCGGCGGTGAAATCGAAGTGCAGGACGAAGGCAGCCAGATGCTGGCATTGCTGACCGATGCCAAGCGCGGCGAGATGGTGGTGGACTTTTGCGCCGGCGCCGGCGGCAAGACGCTGGCGCTCGGCGCGGCGATGAAGAATACCGGCCGCTTGTACGCCTTCGACACGTCCGGTCACCGCCTCGATTCGCTGAAACCGCGGCTGGCGCGCAGCGGCTTGTCGAATGTCTACCCGGTGCAGATCACGCACGAGCGCGACGACCGCATCAAGCGCCTGGCCGGCAAGATCGACCGGGTGCTGGTGGACGCGCCCTGCTCGGGCCTGGGAACGTTGCGGCGCAACCCCGATCTGAAGTGGCGTCAGTCGCCGCAGGCGATCGTCGAGTTGACGGCCAAGCAGGCAGCTATCCTGAACAGCGCGGCGCGATTGCTGAAGTCCGGCGGCCGCCTCGTTTACGCAACTTGCAGTCCACTCGCACAGGAGAACGAAGCGGTGTGCGAAGTCTTCTCGCGGGCCCACCCGGCATTCGAAAAGCTGGATGCTTCAGCATTACTTGGCGCTTTGGGCGAGAGGTTGACCAGCGCTGGAAATCTGCGGTTGTGGCCTCATCTGCATTCAACGGATGGCTTTTTCGCCTCAGTTTGGCAAAAACAGTAGAAATTCCGGCTGCGCCCGCAGGCCGCGTACGCAGTTTCCCCCCGCAGCCCAAGCGGCTGCCACCTACAATGCGCGCCTCATCCGCCTCGGTTCACAAAAGGCAACAATCGACATGGACGCTTTGACAGCGCTTCTGGACCCCCTCGTGCAGTGGCTCAGCCACGGCGCGCTGCAAGCGTCCTGGTGGCAGATCCTGCTCTACACGCTGGCCACGACGCACATCACGATTGCCGCCGTGACGATTTTTCTGCACCGCGCACAAGCGCACCGTGCGGTCGACCTGGGCCCGATCCCGTCGCATTTCTTCCGCTTCTGGTTGTGGATCGGCACCGGCATGCTGACCAAGGAATTCGTCGCGGTGCACCGCAAGCACCACGCGAAGTGCGAAACCGAAGAAGATCCGCACAGCCCGCAGACCCGCGGCCTGAAAGCCTTGCTGCTAACAGGCGTCGAGCTCTACAAGGCCGAGGCCGCGAACCCGGAGACGCTCGCCAAGTTCGGACTCGGCACGCCGGACGACTGGCTCGAGCGCAACCTGTACAGCCGCTTCAGCTGGCAGGGCGTGGGCCTGATGCTGGTGCTCAATGTGTTCCTGTTCGGCGCCATCGGCCTACTCGTCTGGGCAGTGCAGATGATCTGGATTCCCTGGTGGGCCACCGGCATCATCAACGGCGTCGGCCACTACTGGGGCTATCGCAACTTCG
>CADEEN010000369.1 GCA_902826345.1 uncultured Burkholderiales bacterium
TGAAGATCGCCAAGGAGCCGATCTCGATGGAGACGCCGATCGGCGACGACGACGACTCGCACCTGGGCGATTTCATCGAGGACACGAACTCGGTGGCGCCGGTCGATGCGGCGATGCAGGCCGGCCTGCGCGACGTGGTGAAAGACATCCTCGACTCGCTGACGCCGCGCGAAGCGAAAGTGCTGCGCATGCGCTTCGGCATCGAGATGAGCACGGATCACACGCTCGAAGAAGTCGGCAAGCAATTCGACGTGACGCGCGAGCGCATCCGCCAGATCGAGGCCAAAGCAATCCGCAAGTTGAAGCATCCGAGCCGATCGGACAAACTACGCACGTACCTGGACAACCTGTGAAGCGGGATCCGCTTCGCGGACCCTGCCCTCGAGGCTTGTAAAGTTCGGCCGTGACGCTCATTGCCCAACGCACCGTGCTGTTCGCCGACCTGCGCGGCAGCACGTCCATTTTCGAGCGTCTGGGCAACGCCGAGGCCACCTCGGTGATCACGCACACGGTGGCCTTGCTGGGACAGAGCGTCGGCGAGCGTGGCGGTCGCGTGGTCAAGACGCTGGGCGATGGCCTGATGGCGGTGTTCGATACCTCGCCGGCCGGCATCCAGGCCGCGGCGCAGATGCACGAATCGCTCGAGT
This sequence comes from uncultured Burkholderiales bacterium, assembly GCA_902826345.1. Taxonomy (GTDB): domain Bacteria; phylum Pseudomonadota; class Gammaproteobacteria; order Burkholderiales; family Burkholderiaceae_C; genus CADEEN01. The sequence goes on from CADEEN010000369.1 coordinate 648, forward strand.
TGCTGGTGCAGCGCGGCAGCGAGCACGGCGCGTCGGCCGGCCTGCGCGCATTGCGCCTGCAGGTGGCGCTGGCGCGCGGCGAGGTCGTCGAGATGGGCGGCGATTGTTTCGGCGACGCCGTCAACGTCGCTGCACGGCTGCTCGACCATGCCGGCGACAACGAGACGCTGATCACAGACGAGGTCTTCGGCGGCCTCGTCAAGCTCGAACAGCAGCGCTTTCGAAGCCTCGACTGGATGCACCTGCGCGGCCGCGCCGAGCCGGTGCACGTGCACCTGCTCGGCGGCAAGCGCCCGGCCTACGACGCCGCAGCAACGGCCTTCGGCGCCGTGATGGCGCCGATGCAGGAGCCCGAGGGCATCCGCCTGACCTGGCGCCGCACGCGCCGCCTGATGACGAGCGAGCGACTGCCGATGGTGATGGGCCGCAGCGCACAGAGCGCGTTCTGCGTCGAAGATTCGCGCGTCTCACGGCAGCATGCGCGCATCGATTGGCAAGGCGGCGTGTTCTCTCTCGTCGATCTCAGCATCAACGGCACCTTCGTCCGCTTTGCCGGCAGCGAAGAGGTGTTGAGCTTGAAGCGCGGCACCTGCACCTTGCACGGCAGCGGCGTCATCGGCCTGGGCGGCTCGCCTGCGGACGTGAGTGCAGCAACGGTGAAGTTCGAGGTCGTGCACTTCGGCGACACGCAGCCCCGCGACACGCTCGGTTGAGTCTGCTGCGCGCGGCGGTCTGCGTCGATCGCTGACAATCCGCCCCCATGCCCGTCGCGCCATTCGCCCCTGAACCCGCCCTTGCCCACGGCACGCCGGCGCGCACCGCTGTCCTGCTGGTCAACCTCGGCACTCCGGACGAACCGACAGCCTCGGCGCTGCGCCGCTACCTGCGCGAGTTTCTGTCTGATCCGCGTGTCGTCGAGATCCCGCGCATCGTCTGGTGGCCGATCCTGCACGGCATCATCCTCAACACGCGCCCAGCGAAGTCGGCTGCGAAGTACGCGACGGTGTGGACCGCCGAAGGCTCGCCACTCGCGGTGTGGACGGCCAAGCAGACCACGCTGCTGCAAGGCTACCTCGGCGAGCGCGGCTTGCGCCCGCCGCAGTTGTTGCTGCGGCATGCGATGCGCTACGGCAACCCGTCGGTGGCGTCGGTGCTCGATGAACTCAAAGCGCAGAACGCAACGCGCATCCTCATCCTGCCGCTGTACCCGCAGTACGCCGCTGCAACGACGGCCAGCGTCAACGATGCGGTCATGGCGTGGGCGATGCAGCAGCGGCGCCAGCCCGAGCTGCGTTTCGTGCAGCGCTACCACGACGACGTGGGCTACATCCGCGCCCTCGTGCAACGCGTGCGCTCGCATTGGCAGATCAACGGCCGCGGCGACAAGCTCGTCTTCAGTTTTCACGGTGTGCCCGAACGCTCGCTGCTGCTCGGCGACCCGTACCACTGCGAGTGCCACAAGACGGCGCGCTTGCTGGCAGAAGGCCTCGGTTTGAAGAGGGACGAGTGGCTCGTCACCTTCCAGTCGCGCTTCGGCAAAGCGAAATGGCTGGAGCCCTACACCGAGCCGACGCTCATCGGTCTGGCGCAGCAAGGCGTGACGCGTGTCGATGTGATGTGCCCGGGCTTCACATCGGATTGCCTCGAAACGCTCGAAGAGATCGCGCAGGAAGCGCGCGACGCCTTCCTCGGCGCCGGCGGGCGCGGCTTCGAGTACATCCCGGCGCTCAACGACCAGCACGAGTGGATCGCAGCGCTGGCGGGCATTGCGATGCAACACCTGCAGGGCTGGGAGATCGTACCCGCCGACGAGTCGCTGCTCGAGACGCAGCGCTCACGTGCGGCAGCGATGGGATCGAAAAGCTAGAGCAACGCAAAAGACCGCGGCCATGCCCCTATCGACACCTGCAGCAGGTACCTAGAATTCGACAGATGCGGTTGGACAAGTGGCTGTGGGCGGCGCGGTTCTTCAAGACGCGCAGCCTGGCTGCGCAAGCGGCCGATCGCGAGCGCGTGCGGGTCAACGACGCCGCTGCCAAGCCGGCCAAGGAGCTGCGTGTCGGCGACCGCGTAGCGATGAAGCAGGACGGTGGGCCGGTGCGCACGGTGGTCGTGCAGGGCTTGTCAGCCGTCCGCGGGCCGGCGGTCGTGGCGCAGGCTTTGTACGAGGAAACCGCCGACAGCCGCAGCGCGCGTGAGCAGGCCGCCGAGGCGCGCCGTCTGGCTCCCGAGCCCGCGGCAGCGCTGACGCAGGGCCGACCGAGCAAGCGCGACCGGCGCGAAATCGACAAAGCGGGCGGCGGGTGGCAGCGCTGGAGCGCCTCGATGGACGACCACTGAACGACCACTGGAAAAAAGTGGGCTAAAAACCCTGCGAGGCCTATTGATATGCCTTCGCCCCGCCCCATGTACGCGCGAGCGCTGAATTTGTGACGCCCTATGAACAACGACCGCAACGACCCGATCGAACCCTATCTGACCCCGCCCCCGCCACCGACGCCGGCCCCTGCTGACGTCGGCGCGCCGTTGCAGGCTGAAAGCGCCGCCGAGGTGCAGGTGAGCGAGTTGCAGGCGCAGCTGTCGGAGCTCAACGACGCTTTCCTGCGCGCCAAGGCCGAAGCCGAGAACGTGCGTCGCCGCGCCGATGAAGAGCTGTCGAAGGCGCGCAAGTTCGCCGTCGAATCGTTCGCTGACAGCCTCCTGCCGGTGATGGACAGCCTGCAGGCCGCGATCGCGCAGCCCGACGCCAACACCGCGCAGGTGCTCGAAGGCGTGCATGCAACGCTGCGCCAGCTCACGGCGGCGCTCGAGCGCAACAAGGTGGTCGAAGTGGCGCCGCCGGCCGGCACCAGGTTCGACCCGCACCAGCACCAAGCCATCAGCGTCGTGCCGGCGGAGCAGGAGCCGAACACCGTGGTCGCCGTGCTGCAAAAGGGCTACCTGATCGCCGACCGTGTGCTGCGGCCGGCGCTCGTCACCGTGGCCGGACCGAAGCCGTAATTCACACCGCGTGCGCCTTGAAAGCGGCGCACTCATCCACAACTCGAAGACAACAGCGGATTCCCGTTTTCAGGAGCAACTCAAATGGCAAAGATCATCGGCATCGACCTCGGCACGACGAACTCGTGCGTGGCCATCATGGAAGGCAATACCACCAAGGTGATCGAGAACAGCGAAGGTGCGCGCACCACGCCGTCGATCATTGCCTACCAGGAGGACGGCGAAATCCTCGTCGGCGCGAGCGCCAAGCGCCAGGCCGTGACCAACCCGAAGAACACGCTGTACGCCGTGAAGCGCCTGATCGGCCGCAAGTTCACCGAAGGCGAAGTGCAGAAGGACATCGGCCTGATGCCCTACAAGATCACGGCTGCCGACAACGGCGACGCCTGGGTCGAGGTGCGCGGCAAGAAGCTCGCGCCGCCGCAGATCAGCGCCGAAGTGCTGCGCAAGATGAAGAAGACCGCCGAGGACTACCTCGGCGAGGAGGTCACCGAGGCCGTGATCACGGTGCCGGCGTACTTCAACGACTCGCAGCGCCAGGCGACCAAGGACGCCGGCCGCATCGCCGGCCTGGACGTCAAGCGCATCATCAACGAGCCGACCGCGGCCGCGCTGGCCTTCGGCCTGGACAAGCACGGCAAGGGCGACCGCAAGATCGCCGTGTACGACCTGGGCGGCGGCACCTTCGACATCTCGATCATCGAGATCGCCGACGTCGACGGCGAGATGCAGTTCGAGGTGCTGTCGACCAACGGCGACACCTTCCTCGGCGGCGA
>CADEEN010000370.1 GCA_902826345.1 uncultured Burkholderiales bacterium
CACCACGAAGTCATGGCGCCGGTGTGGAACGCCGCGCGCTGGGCAGCGCTGCTGGCGCTGCTCGGCCTGGCCGCTGCGGCCGGCACGGCCAACATGCTGCGACAGCGGCAGACGTTGCGCCGCGCGCTCGACGAGCGCGACCAGCAGGCGCAGCGCGTGCGCGCGCTGTCGCTGGTCGAGGCGCTCGCTAACAGCTCGCCCGACGCCATCTTCGCCAAGGACGCAGGCGGCCGCTACCTCGTCTTCAACCCGGCCGCGAGCCGGCTCACCGGCCGTGCGGCGGCGGACGTCATCGGCAAGCGCGACCGCGAGCTGTTCGACGCCGAGACCGCGGCGTTGTTCGAGTCGCACGACGCGCAGGCGCGCGCGCTCGGCCGCGCGATGCGCTTCGAGGAGCATCTGCCGCAGGCGCAGGGCGAGCGCGCGCTGGACGTGGTGCGTGGCCCGCTCGATGGCCAGGCCGGCGCGGCGGCCGGGTCGTTCGGCGTCGTCCGCGACGTCACCGAAGCGCGGCGCATCGAAGCCGAACTCGAGCAGCACCGCCAGCGCATCGACGACCTGGTGCAGACGCGCAGTGCGCTCGGCGTGCCGGAATCTGTCAGCACGCTGATCACCAACCGCGCGCCGGGCCGCGTGGCGTACTGGGATGCCGAGATGCGCTGCCGCTACGTCAACGACGTCTACTGCGCGTGGTTCGGCCTGCGCCGGGAAGACCTGATCGGGCGCCGCATCGACGAGATCTTCGACGCCGCCTTCGTCGAAGAACGCAGGGATCGCGTGCGCCGCGCGCTGGCCGGCGAGATGCAGCAGTTCGAGCGCGAAGAGACCAGCGCCGACGGCCGCCGCGCCACCACCTGGGTGCACTACATCCCCGACGGCGCGCCCGGTGCGGTGCGCGGCCTGTTCGTGCTGACAACCGACATCACGCCGATGAAGCAGGCGCAGCTGCGCCAGCGCGAGCTCATCGACGAGCTGGCCGCGGCGCGCGAGACCGCCGATGCCGCCAACGTGGCCAAGAGCGTCTTCCTGGCCAACATGAGCCACGAGATCCGCACGCCGCTGTCGACCATCCTCGGCCTGACGCACCTGCTGCAGGGCGAGCAGCCGAACGCGGCGCAGGCGGCGCGCCTGTCGGGCATCGACGACGCGGCCTCGCACCTGCTGCAGGTGATCGATGACATCCTCGACCTGACGAAGATCGAGGCCGGCCGCACCGTCGTCGAGGAGCTGCCGTTCTCGCTCGATGCGCTGCTGCAGCGCAGCTTCGCGCTGGTGGCGCCGAAGGCGCGTGCGCAGGGGCTCGAACTGGTGATCGAGCGCCAGGCCTGCCCCGACGTGCTGCGCGGCGACCCGACGCGGCTGTCGCAGGCCCTGGTCAACCTGCTCGGCAACGCCGTCAAGTTCACCGCCGCCGGGCACGTGACGCTGCACTGCCGTGTGCTCTCGGCCGAAGACGCGCGGCTGCACCTGCGCTTCGAAGTCGAGGACAGCGGCGTCGGCATCGAGAGCGACAAGCAGGCGCTGTTGTTCGAGGCTTTCAACCAGGCCGACAGCTCGACGACGCGGCGTTTCGGCGGCACGGGCCTGGGCCTGGCGATCACGCGCCGGCTGGCCGGCCTGATGGGCGGCGAGGTGGGCCTGGCCAGCGAGTTCGGCCGCGGCAGCCGCTTCTGGTTCAGCGCCTGGCTCGGCGTCGAGGCGCCGGCGCCGGTGCCAGCGCTGCACGCCACGCTCGGTGGGCGCGACGTGGTGCTGCTCGCGCCGCGTGAGCGCACGTCAGCGGCGCTCCAGCAGACGCTGCGCGCGCTCGGCATGCACAGCCGCGCGGCATCGAGCTGGGACGACGCCGAGCGGCTTGTCACCGCACACCGGCCCGATGTGCTGCTGGTCGATCAGGCCGACCCGCCGTGGCCGGCGCACGGCGCGAACCTGCCGCTGCTGTGGTTGCGCGACGACCCGTCCGCCGGCGCGCTGGTCAACCTGCCGGCGGCGACGGTCGTGCTCGCCAAGCCGGTGACGGCCAGCGCGCTCACGGCCGCGCTCGAACAGGTGCTGGGCCTGGCGCCGCCGAGCACCGCGGCCGCGCGCCGCGCCGTCACCACGGCGGCCGGCTTGCGTGCCTTGCACGCGGGAGCGCGCATCCTGCTGGCCGAAGACAACGCGGTGAATGCCGAGGTCAGCGTGGCGTTGCTCTCAGCGGCGGGCCTGGTCGTCGATGCGGTCGGCAACGGCAAGCTCGCCGTCGAGCGCGTGCGCAGCGGCGGCCGCTACGACCTGGTGCTGATGGACATGCAGATGCCGCTGATGGACGGCCTGGCGGCCACACGCGCGATCCGCGCGCTGCCGCAGGGGCGCGTGCTGCCGATCGTGGCGATGACGGCCAACGCCTTCGGCGAGGACCGGGCGGCGTGCCTGGCGGCGGGCATGAACGATTTTTTGTCCAAGCCGGCCGAGACGGCGCGCCTTTACGCGCTGTTGCAGCACTGGCTGACGCAGCGCGTGCGCGACGACGACCCCGGCTGACGGCCGCGCCGCTACAATCGCGCGAATTCCGAGGAGCGTTGCAACCCATCTGCTGTGGGCCAGGCTCGGAACCTTCATGCAACAGCGCTCACCTGCTCGACCGTCGTCGAAGGTGAGTTGCAACCCCACCCGACGAGCGTTCGCGCAGGGCCTTCAACATGTGGAGCCCGAAATGAATGCCGTTCTGAAACCCAGCCCTTCCGATCACCACGTGGCCGACCTGTCGCTCGCCGACTGGGGCCGCAAGGAAATCAAGATCGCCGAGACCGAGATGCCCGGCCTGATGGCGATCCGCGCCGAGTACGCCAAGTCGCAGCCGCTCAAAGGCGCGCGCATCACCGGCTCGCTGCACATGACGATCCAGACCGCCGTGCTCGTCGAGACGCTGCAGGCGCTCGGCGCGCAGGTGCGCTGGGCCTCGTGCAACATTTTCTCGACGCAGGATCACGCCGCTGCGGCACTCGCCGTCAAGGGCACGCCGGTGTTTGCGTACAAGGGCGAGACGCTCGCCGACTACTGGGACTACACGCACCGCATCTTCGAGTTCGCCGGCAAGGGTGCGAAGGGCGAAGGCCCGAACATGATCCTCGACGACGGCGGCGACGCGACGCTGCTGATGCACCTCGGCAAGCGCGCCGAGAAAGACTCGTCGCTGCTCGACAAGCCGACGAGCGAAGAAGAGACGTGCCTTTACGCCGCGATCCGCGCCAAGCTGGCGGTGGACGCCACCTGGTACTCGCGCAAGAGCGCCGAGATCATCGGCGTGACCGAAGAGACGACGACCGGCGTGCATCGCCTGAAGGAGATGAGCGCCAAAGGCACGCTGATGTTCCGCGCCATCAACGTCAATGACAGCGTGACGAAGAGCAAGTTCGACAACCTGTACGGCTGCCGCGAATCGCTGGTCGATTCGATCAAGCGCGCGACCGACGTGATGATCGCCGGCAAGGTCGCCTGCGTCGCCGGCTATGGCGACGTCGGCAAGGGCTCGGCGCAGGCGCTGCGTGCGCTCTCCGCGCAGGTGTGGGTGACCGAGATCGACCCGATCAACGCGCTGCAGGCGGCGATGGAAGGCTACAAGGTGGTGACGATGGAGTACGCCGCCGACAAGGCCGACATCTTCGTCTCGGCCACCGGCAACAAGAACGTGATCCGCTACGAGCACATGGCGGCGATGAAGGACGAGGCCATCGTCTGCAACATCGGCCACTTCGACAACGAGATCGACGTCGCCGCGCTCGAAAAGTGCAAGTGGGACGAGATCAAGCCGCAAGTCGATCACGTGGTGTTCCCGGACGGCAAGAAGATCATCCTCTTGGCCAAGGGGCGCCTGGTGAATCTGGGCTGCGCCACGGGTCACCCGAGCTTCGTCATGTCGTCTTCATTTGCCAACCAGACGATCGCGCAGATCGAACTCTTCGCGCACAGCGATTCGTACGACGTGGGCAAGGTGTACGTGCTGCCGAAGCACTTGGACGAAAAGGTCGCGCGGCTGCACCTGAAGAAAGTCGGCGCGATGCTGACCGAGCTGACGGAAGAGCAGGCGGCGTACATCGGCGTGCCCAAGCAAGGGCCGTACAAGGCCGACACCTACCGCTATTGAGGCCGTCGTGCGAGCGGACCAACTGCTCGTTCTACGCGGACTGGCGCCCACTCGATCGGCCGCACAGCGGCTGATCGAGCACGGCGCCGTGCGCTGGCTCGGGCCCAGGGGCTGGGCGCTGCCGAAGAAGGCGGGTGAAGACCTGCCCGAAGGCTGCGAGATGGAGGTCACTGACGACGCCGAGTTGCGCTGGGTCTCGCGTGCGGGCTTGAAGCTCGACGCGGCGCTGACGAAGTGCGCGATCGACGTTGCAGGCAAGCACTGCCTTGACGTCGGCCAGAGCACGGGCGGCTT
>CADEEN010000371.1 GCA_902826345.1 uncultured Burkholderiales bacterium
GGCCGACGGGCCCGACCGCGCGCGCATCTGGCGCACGACTCCGGCACAGTTGCGCGTGGCCGAGCTGGTGACCCAGGGCTGGCAGGTGCCCGCCGGCGAGAAGGCCGAGCTCGACGCTGCGCTGCGCGTGCTGGCGACGCACTTCCAGATCGCCAGCGATGCCGAGGCCGGCCACGAGGTGCCGGCCAGCGACGTGCTGCGCGCCGAGCTCACGCCGCGCGGCGGCGGGCTCGAAGTGAAGCTCGTCGCTGTGCGGTTTGGTGACTTCGGCCCACGCCTGGCGCCCGGCGCCGGGCGCCGGGCGCGAGCGCGAGCGCGAGCGCGTCACCACGGTGCACCAGGGGTGCGACGCTGTACACGCGGCGCATGCTCAACGCCGAGCGCACGCGCCTGGCCGCGCTGCTGCAGGCCGCGGAGTTTCTCGACGACGGCGTGCACACGTGGGAGATCGACGAGCCCGAGCAGGCGCTGGCCGTCGTCGAAGCGCTCGCGGCGCTGGCGCCGGGCATCGTCAGCGAGTGGCCCAAGGGCAAGCCGCTGCGCGTGCGCGCGGTGACGGCGCAGGCGGTCAAGTTCAACGTCAGCGGCCGCTGCGACTGGTTGACGATCGACGGCGAACTTGCGGTGGGTGACGGCGAGGTGCTGCGCCTGCGCGCGCTGCTCGAGCTGGTGCACGCCGGCAAGAGCCGCTATGTCGCGCTCGGCGACGGCGACTTCCTCGCCCTCAGCGACGGCCTGCGCCAACAGCTCGCCGACTTGAACGCGATCACGCAGCCGCACAAGGACGGCCAGCGCGTGGCGCCGATCGCCGCGCTGGCGTGGAGCCAGCACGCCGGCGAGCTGCAAGTGGCCGGCGATGCGGCGTGGCGTCAGCGCATCGACGCGTGGACCAACGCGCAGCAGCGCCGCTTCGACGTGCCCGGCAGCTTGCAGGCCGAGCTGCGCGACTATCAGCAGGCGGGCTACCGCTGGTTGATGCGCCTGGCCGACGACATGGGCCTGGGCAAGACCTTGATGACGCTGGCCGTGCTGCTCGAACGCGCTGGCGGCGGCGCGGCGCTGGTGGTGGCGCCGACTTCGGTGTGCAGCAACTGGCTGGCCGAGGCTGCGCGCTTTGCGCCGTCGCTCGACGTGCAGATGTACGGCGATGTCGAAGAAGTCGTCGAAGCGGGCGACAGCGAGAGCGACGACGATGTTGATGACAGCGCCGACACCGGCAGTGCCCCCAACAACACGCGTGTGGCCGCGCGCCGCCGCCAGGTGCGCGCCCTCGGCCCCGGCCAGGTGCTGCTGTGCTCCTACGGACTGCTGCCGCGCGACGCCGAGCTGCTCACCGGCCGCGACTGGCACAGCGTGGTGCTCGACGAAGCGCAGGCGATCAAGAACGCGGCCACGCGCCGCGCCAAGGCCGCGTCGCGCATCGACGCGAACTTTCGCCTGGCGCTCACCGGCACGCCGATCGAGAACCGCCTCGGCGAGCTGTGGTCGATCATGGGCTTTGCCAACCCGGATCTGCTCGGCAGCGCCGAGCAGTTCGCGCAGCGCTTCGCGGTGCCGATCGAACGCGACGGCGACGCGGTCGCGTCACGCCGCTTGCGCCGCCTGGTCGCGCCGCTCCTGCTGCGCCGGACCAAGGGCGAGGTGCTGACCGACCTGCCGCCGCGCACCGAGATCGTCCACGAGGTGGTGCCCGGCAAGCGCGAACGCGCGCTGCTCGAAGTGCTGCGCCAGCAGGCCGAAGACAGCGTGAATCGCGTCATCAGCGAACGCACCGCACCGGGCCCATCGCAGATCCATCTGCTCGCAGCGCTGACCCGCCTGCGTCGCGCGGCCTGCGACCCGCGCCTGGTCGCGCCCGAGCTGGGCCTGGTCGGCGCCAAGGTGCAGGAGTTCGAGCGCCTGGCCGTCGAGCTCGTCGCCGGCAAGCACAAGGCGCTCGTCTTCAGCCAGTTCACTGACTTCCTCGCGCTGCTGCGCGAGCGCCTCGACGCCGCGGGCCTGGCGTACCAATACCTCGACGGCAGCACGCCCGCGGCCGAGCGCGGCAAGCGCGTGGCCGCGTTTCAGCAAGGCAGCGGCGACCTGTTCCTGATCAGCCTCAAGGCCGGCGGCTTCGGCCTGAACCTGACGGTGGCCGACTATGTGATCATTGCCGACCCGTGGTGGAACCCCGCGGCCGAAGACCAGGCCTCGGGGCGCGCGCATCGCATCGGCCAACTGCGCCCGGTCACCGTCTATCGCCTCGTCACGCAAGGCTCGATCGAAGACCGCATCGTGCGTTTGCATCGCAGCAAACGCGAGTTGGCCGAAGGCATTCTGAGCGCGCAGGATGGGGGCGCGGTGATGGACGCGGGGGCGCTGCTGGGGTTGTTGCGGGGGCAGGCCGACGCGGCGTGAAGTGGAGACCGCGCGGCTGGCGGCTTGCGACCCCAACCCGACCGTGGGCCTCACAGACAGTGGATGCAGCGCGTGCCAAGCGATCCACGCGCTGTCGCAAACATTCAAGACGATGCAGCAACGCACAGTCAGACTGCGCCGGGTTGCAAAACTCGCTCGCTCGCCGTGCGCATCCTCTTCGTCTGCAATCCGCTCCACGGTCATGTCAACCCCATGCTGCCGCTGGCGCGTGCCGCGCACAACGCCGGGCATGCCGTCGTGGTCGCCACAGGTGCCGACATCGCCCCGCTGGCGCAGCGCGATGGTTTGAATACCTGGTCGGTGGGCATGACCCATGCACAGGCCGGCGGCGACAACCAAGCGTCATGGCTCGACTATTTCGAGGCGAGCGCGCGCGCGCGAATTGCACACCTGGCACCGCGCTGCGCCGCATGGCGCCCAGACATGGTGATCCATGAAGAGACCGAGCTCGCTGGTCCGGTTGTCGCGGCCAGCATCGGCGTGCGATCGGTCGTGCACGGACTCGGCCCGATGCTGCCGGTACGGCTGTTGCCGTGGGTTGCCGCGGCGATCGAACGCCTCGCGCCCCGCGGGTCGGCGACCGAGGTGGTAGAGGCTTGGCGCACAGGAAGCTATCTGCACCTGTGCCCGCCGGGGTTGGCCCCCGCCGAGGAGCGCATCTGGCGCGACGTGCTGCCGCTGCGACCGATGGCTCCAGGCGGCGCGAGCGATGCGGGGCTGATGCACCGGATTGAAGCGCTACCGCATGCGCGCACGGTCTTTGTGACTTTGGGGACAGTCTATGGCGGCAATACGGCCGCGCTGGCTGCAGCCATCGAAGGCCTGCGAGACCTGGCGGTCAACCTGATCGTTGCGGTCGGGCCGAAAGGGGACCCCTCGCTGTTCGAAGGCTACGGCCGGCACGTGCTGATTGAACGGCTCGTCCCGTTGGCAAGCGTGCTGGCGCATTGCGATGCGGTCGTGTCGCAAGGCGGGTCGGGTGTCATGCTCGGTGCGATGGCACTTGGCTTGCCGCAGCTGATGCTGCCGCAAGGTGCAGACCAGTTCCGCAACGCTGAGGTGTGCACACCGACGGGCGCCGCGCTCGCACTCGCGCCACAAGATGCGACGCCGGACGCCATCAGCGACGGCGTCCACCGGCTGCTGAACGAACATTGTTTCGCCGGCGCCGCGCAAGTGCTTCGCGACCAAATCGGCGCCATGCCCGACGCCGGCGCGGTGATCGCGGCGTTGGGGGCGGATCGTCGCACGGCCCTTCTTGTGGGGCCATGTCCGCCGCCCGGCCACCCGCGGTATGAGGTCGCCCCAACAGCCGCTGAGTAGCCCGCTCCGGGGCGCGGAATGACCAGTATTCGGCGCAGCGCGCTCAGCGCGACGCGCGCCGCTGCCGCCACGCCAGCAGTTCGCCGACGATACCCTTTCGGAACGCCAGCACGCAGACGACGAAGATCACGCCGATGATCACCGTCACCCACGACCCCACGCGGTCGGCGAGGAAGTTCTGCAGGCCGATGATGACGAAGGCGCCGATCACCGGGCCGGCGAACGTGGCCAGGCCGCCGAGCAGCGTCATCAGCACGACCTCGCCCGACAGCGACCAGTGCGCGTCCGACAGCGTGGCGAAGCCGAGCACCAGCGTCTTCATCGAACCGGCCAGCCCGGCCAGGCCGGTGGACAGCACGAAGGCGAGCAGCTTGTAGCGATCGACGTCGTAGCCGAGCGAGATCGCGCGCGGCTCGTTCTCGCGGATGGCCTTCAGCACCTGGCCGTACGGCGAATGCACGATGCGGATGATGAACAGGAACACGGCGACGAAGACCGCGAGCACGACGAAGTAGAGCGTGACGTCGTTGCCGAGGTCGATCAAGCCGAACAGCTTGCCGCGCGGCACGCCCTGCAACCCGTCTTCGCCGCCGGTGAACGGCGCCTGCAGCCAGACGAAATAGACCATCTGCGCCATCGCCAGCGTGATCATCGCGAAGTAGATGCCCTGGCGGC
>CADEEN010000372.1 GCA_902826345.1 uncultured Burkholderiales bacterium
CCGCATGCAGGCCCATCAACGCGAAGTAAGCATTGTGCTCATCCGGCACCGTCGGGCTCGGCAGTTGCAGCGCCGCGGGTCGCGGCTGCGGCGGCGCATCGTTCCAATTCGATGCCAGCCACGCCGCGATCAACAGCAGCAGCGCCAGCGCGAGCAGCGACACGAGCCATTTGAAACCGCGGAGCCCTTGCCTCAGTGCCATGACCGTGATTGTGCTTGCCTACCGCCTCGCCCGGTTCGTCAGCACCACACCTGCCACCGCCAACGCGCCGCCGACGAGCAGCGCGGCGTCGAGCGATTCGCCGAGCACGAGCACCGAGCTGGCGACGCCGAACGGTGGCACCAGGCTGATGTAGCTCGCCGCGGTGCCGGCGCCGAGCACGGCCACGCCGCGGAAGTACCAGGCGTAGGCGAGCACGGTCGAGCCGACGGCGAGAAAGAGCATCGAGGCCCAGCCGCCGGCCGACAGCGAGACCAGGCTGTTGCCGGCGACCACCGGGCCGTCCACCGCCAGCGCCACGGCCCACAAGAGCGCGCTGCCGATGACCGAGGTGATGGCGGTGGCGGCGAGCGAGTCGATGCCGCCGAGCAGCGCGCGGGCGACCAGCGTATAGCCGACCCAGGTGGCGATGCAGCCGACGAGCAGCCACTCGCCGACAGCGACGCCGCCGGTGAACACCTGCCACGGCGCGCCGTGGGTCAGCACCGTGGCCGCGCCGACCAGTGCGCAGACCATGCCGACGGCGATGCGGGCGTTGAACTTTTCCTTGAACAGCCAGGCGGCCAGCAGCGTCGTGAAGACCGGGTTGGTGGTGACGACGACGGCTGCGCGGCTGGCTTCGACGCGTTGCAGCGCCAGCATGAAGAACACCGCGTAGCCGGCCACGCCGACCGTGCCTGCGAGGGCCAGGCCCCACCACTGGCGAGCGCTCAGCCGCGGCATCGGCTCAGTCCGGCGGCGCTGCCACAGCATCCAGACGACCAGCAGCAGCGCGGCCAGAGAAAAGCGCCAGGCCGATCCGGACAGCGGCGGCATCGCCTGCGCCAGCGTGCGTCCGGCGGGCCACGACGCGCCCCACAGCAAGGCCATGCCGATCAGGCGCAAATGAACTGCGGCGTGGCTCAATGCGCCGTGCCGTTCAGTGAGATCTGGTGCCCGACGTCGGCCACGGATCGCCGTCGTGGCGATCCACCCCCACACCATCGCACCGACCCTTCAAGCGCCTTGGTCGAACGCCTTGATCAGCAGTGTGGCACGCGCGACCACGCACAGCCGTTGCCCGGCCTTGACCGCGCCGTCGGCCTGCACCAGCCAACCTTGCAGGCGGCCGCTCCACTCCAGGCTGGCCACCACCCAGGAGAAATCGGCGCTCTCGTCGGCGAAAACGGGGCTCTTCAGCGAGAAGTTGAAATTCAGGCAGAGCAGTTCGCGCAGATGGCGGCTGTCGTCGCTGTGGCCGCGCGAGAAATAGGTGGCGGCCAGGCCGATCAACTGCGAGGCGCTGTGCTGCCCGGCGGCGATGACCTGGCCGTGGCGCGAGCGCGCGGCCGCTTCGGTATCGGTGTGCAGCGGGTTGGCGTCGCCGGTCAGGCGGGCGAACGCGGCGATCGATTCGCCGGTGAACTGCATCGTCCGCGAGCAACGCTCGCCGACGCGCACCGGCGGGGGGGTGTTGGGGCGCAAGGAGGAGATGGCTGCACTCATGTAACGAGCATAGGCGTGAGGGGTGTTGCGTGACCGCCACCCCCTGCGCATGCGGGGGGCGTGCGGGATGGCAAGGTTTACAGACGCAACGTGCGCGCCGTGCCGGCGGCCGACAAGCAGATCGGCCCGCCGGCACCGAGTTGTGCCGCGAGGTGTCCGTCAGACGACTTCGATCGCCATCGCCGTGGCCTCGCCACCGCCGATGCACAGCGCCGCGACGCCGCGCTTCAGGTTCTTCTTCTTCAGCGCGCCGAGCAGGGTGACGACGATGCGCGCGCCGGACGCGCCGATCGGGTGGCCGAGCGCGACCGCGCCGCCGTGCACGTTGACGATCTCGTGCGGCAGCTTGAACTCGGCCATCGCCGCCATCGTCACCGCAGCGAAGGCCTCGTTGACTTCCCACAGGTTGACGCTCTTGGCGTCCCAGCCTGCGCGCTGCAGCACCTTCTGGATGGCGCCGACCGGTGCCGTGGTGAACCACTCCGGCGCTTGTGCATGCACGGCATGGGCAACGATGCGCGCGATCGGTGCGACGCCCATCTTCTTCGCGGTGGACTCTCGCAACAGCACCAGCGCCGCCGCGCCGTCGGAAATGGAGGACGAGGTGGCCGCGGTGATCGCGCCGTCCTTCTTGAATGCGGGTTTGAGCGTGGGGATCTTGTCGAGCTTGGCCTTGAAGGGCTGCTCGTCGAACTTGATCACTGTATCGCCCTTCGGTGACGATAACGTGACCGGCGCCATCTCCCAGGCGAAGCTGCCATCTTCGTTGGCCGCCTTGCTGCGCTGCGTGGAGGCGATGGCAAACTGGTCCATCGCTTCGCGGCCGAAGCTGTATTTGCCGACGCACTGCTCGGCGAACACGCCCATCGCCTTGCCGCGCTCGTAGGCGTCTTCCAAGCCGTCGATCGCCATGTGGTCGTACAGCGCCGCGGCGCCGTACTTGATGCCCTTGCGCGCAAACGTCAAATGCGGTGCGTTGGTCATGCTTTCCATGCCGCCGGCGAGCACGGCGTTGGCGCTGCCGGCGGCGAGCATGTCGTGGCCGAACATCATCGCGCGCATGCCGCTGCCGCACATCTTCGACAACGTCACCGCGCCGGCCGAGTCGGGCAGGCCGGCCTTGCGCATCGCCTGGCGCGCGGGCGCCTGCCCCTGGCCGGCCATCAGGCAGTTACCCATCAACACCTCGTCGATGGCATCGCCGGGCAGCCTGGCCCGATCGACCGCGGCCTTGATGGCCACGGCGCCGAGCTCCCAGGCGGCGAGTGAAGAAAAGTCGCCGAGCAGGCCGCCGATGGGCGTGCGCGCCGCGGAGACGATGACGATGGGGTCAGCAGAAGACATGACGGGCTCCTTTGCAGAGGTTCAGACCGAAAGAATAGACGCGCTGCCGCGCTCCTCCTTCGCCACACGTTTGATGTAGGACTGGAAAGCAGGGTCTTCGCCGCGCAGCAGCAGCGGCAGCGCGTTGAAGAAGTCATCGCGCCGGCACCACTCGCGCATGTAGTCGTCCCACGAGTTCCAGCGCCGGCGTTCGGTGGCGTCCATGTCGTCCTTGTACGCCACCAGGTAGGCGCGTTCGAAGAGCGAGATCAACATATCGAAGATCACCAGCATGCGCTCGCGCTGCTCGGGCGTCGGGTCGGCCAGCGGCTCGTGCGTGCGCAGTTGCAGGTCGGCGTGGTCGAGCACGATTTTGAGGAAGGCGTTGTAGGCGTCGGAGAGGTGCTGGTACTGCTCCTCCTCCTCGTTTTCGCGTTCTTTGCGCTGCTCGTAGAAGAAGATGCCGATGGCGAACGGCAGGCCGATCACCGTGACGACGTAGCTGGCGAGCTCGAACGCTTCGCTCGCCGTCATGCCGCCGCCTTCGCGAAGCGCTTACTTTCGTCGTACGGAAACACGTCGTGCACGTGGCCCGCCAGGATGCGCTCTTTGTGGCTCTGCCAGAAGTCGGCGTCGAGCAGATCGGCATGGTGGCGCATGAAGACATCGCGCACGCTCGGGTTGCCGAGCAGGAACGGCGCAAACGTCTCGGGGAACACGTCCTTCGGCCCGACGGGGTACCAGACCTCGCCGCTCATCTCTTCTTCCTCGTTGCGCGCCTGCGGCACGCGGCGGAAGTGGCAGTCGGTGAGGTACTCGATCTCGTCATAGTCGTAGAACACCACCTTGCCGTGGCGCGTGACGCCGAAGTTCTTCCACAGCATGTCGCCGGGGAAGATGTTGGCCGCCACCAGGTCCTTGATGGCGTGGCCGTATTCGATGACGGCGTGTTCGAGCTGCTCCTTGGTCGCATCGGCGAGGTAGATGTTGAGCGGGATCATGCGGCGCTCGATGTAGACGTGCTTGATGACGATGACCTCGCCGTCCTCTTCGATCACGCTGGCGCAGTCCTTCTTCAACTCGGCGATCAGCGCCTCGGTGAATCGCGCGCGCGGGAACGCCACGTTGCTGTATTCGAGCGTATCGGCCATGCGGCCGACGCGGTCGTGCCTCTTCACCAGCAGGTACTTGCCCATGATCTGCTCGCGCGACGTGTCCTTCGGCGCAGGGTAGTGGTCCTTGATCACCTTGAAGACGTACGGGAACGACGGCAGGTCGAAGACCATCATCACCATGCCCTTGATGCCTGGCGCGATGCGGAAGGCGTCGCTGCTGTGGCGCAGGTGGTAGAGGAAGTCGCGGTAGAAAATGTTCTTGCCC
>CADEEN010000373.1 GCA_902826345.1 uncultured Burkholderiales bacterium
GTCCCATTGATTCGGCACTCAGAGAACAGACCATGAATTGCGCGTGTTTCGAAAATCGGCCGCAGGCCACGCGGGTCGAAGTAGTCGTACTCGATGGCATAGCCCGGACGCAAGATGTGCGCACGCTCCAACCCGACCATCGACTGCACGGCCGCGAGCTGCACGTCGAACGGCAGCGATGTCGAAATGCCATTCGGGTAGAACTCGTCCGTGGTCAGCCCTTCGGGCTCCAGAAAAATCTGATGCGAATCCTTGTCGGCGAAGCGGTTGACCTTGTCCTCGATGCTCGGGCAATAGCGTGGGCCGACGCCCTCGATGACGCCTGCGAACATCGGGCTGCGATCGAACCCCGAGCGGATGATCTCGTGCGTGCGCGCATTGGTGTGGGTGATCCAGCACGGCACCTGACGCGGGTGCATTGCCGCATCGCCCATGAAGCTGAACACCGGCACGGGGTCAAGATCACCCGGTTGCTCGAGCAGCTTCGAAAAGTCGATCGACCGGCCGTCGATCCGCGGTGGCGTTCCCGTCTTCAGCCGCCCCTGAGCCAGCCTCAACTCCTTCAACCGGCTCGACAGGCTGACTGCTGGTGGGTCGCCCGCACGGCCGGCGCTGTAGTGCTGCATACCGACATGAATTCGTCCATCGAGGAAGGTCCCAGCCGTTAGTACGACTGACTCTCCACGAAAGCGTACGCCCACTTGCGTGATCGCACCAACGACCCGATCGCCTTCGAGCATCAAGTCATCGACTGCCTGCTGGAACAGCCAGAGATTCGGCTGACGCTCCAACTGGCGGCGAATAGCCGCCTTGTAGAGCAACCGATCGGCCTGCGCGCGCGTTGCACGCACAGCCGGGCCCTTGCTCGAATTCAGGATGCGGAATTGAATGCCCGCCTCGTCGGTGGCCAGTGCCATCGCGCCACCCAGCGCATCGACTTCGCGAACCAGGTGCCCCTTGCCGATACCGCCGACGCTCGGGTTGCAGCTCATCTGCCCCAACGTCTCAATGTTGTGAGTGAGCAATAACGTCTTGCAGCCCATGCGCGCAGCGGCCAGCGCTGCTTCGGTGCCGGCATGGCCGCCACCGACTACGATGACATCGAACGTTTGAGGGTGCAGCACGGGAAGCGAGCCCGCCGCGGCGAACGCGGCGATCAGAACGGGAGGTGCCTCAATTTTAGGCGGGCCGCCAGCGTCGGCGAAAGCCGCTGGACAAAGACAGTCCCGAGCTCAGGCGCCTCGGCCCGCGCCCGGAACCGAGCGCAAATCCTGTGTCACGCGACCTTCATTCAAGACCACAACGCGCGACGCGCTGGCAATCGTCTCCGGCCGGTGGGCGACGATGACGCGCGTCAGGTTCAGCTTGCGGATGTTCTGATTGACGACACGCTCTCGCTCGACGTCGAGCGCGCTCGTCGCCTCGTCGAGCAGCAGCACTTGCGGCCGCTTGTACAACGCGCGCGCCAACAACAGGCGCTGCTTCTGCCCCCCGGACAGGCTCGCACCCATGTCGCCGATCAGCGTGTGGTAGCCCATCGGCATCGCTTCGATCTCGTCGTGCACGGCAGCCAGGCGCGCGCACTCCATCACCCACTCGACATCGGGCGAGGCGTCGAAGAAGCTGATGTTGTCGATCACCGAGCCGGTCAGCAGCGCATCATCCTGCATCACCGTGCCGACCATCGCCCGCCACTGCGCCAGGCCGAGTTGCGCCAGCGGCAAGCCGCCGACACGCACCTCGCCGCTCTGCGGCGCATGGATGCCGAGCATCAGCTTCAACAGCGTGGTCTTGCCGCCGCCCGAGGGCCCGACGATGGCCACCGACTCGCCCGGCTCGATCGACAGGCTCATGCCTTGCAGCACATCACCCTCGTTGTCGGCGTAGCGAAAGGTCACGCCGCGCACGTCGATGCGCGCCTCGGGTGAGCGTTCGGCCAAGCGCTGCAAACCCATGTCCTCGGGCGCGGCCAGCACGATGTCCGCCAGCCGCTCGCCCTGCAGGCGCAGCATGCGCAACTCGACGCCCTTGTCGATCAAGGCGCTGATGCGCTGCGCGAATTGCTCCTTGAAGGCGAGGAACGCGAACAGCATGCCGACGGAGAACTTCTGGTCCATCACCAGCAGCGCGCCGACCCAGACGACGGCCACGCGCTCCAGCCCGAACAGCAGCCGGTGCAGCACTGAAAACATCAACTCCAGCTTGCGTGTCGCGATGCCGGCATTCATTGCATCGACGACGCGGTTCATGAAACGCGCCTGACGGTCGGCCTGGCGGTTGAACAGCTTGATCGACTGCACCGCGCGCAGCGACTCGAGGAAGTGGCTCGCCTGCTGCGCCTCGTGCACCAGCGTCTCTTCGGTGGCCTGGCGCAGCGGGCTGAAGAAGGCCCAGCGCAGCAGCGCATAGGCGCCGACGGCGGCCAGCACGATAGCGGTCAACGTCAGGCTGTAGAAGGCCATCATCACCAGCGTCGCCACGACCAACAGGCCGTCGAGCAGCGCTTCGACGAAATGCGTCGTCAGCGTCTTCTGCATCGTCTGCACCGCGGCAAAGCGCGACCAGACATCGCCGGCATGGCGCTTCTCGAACCACGCCACCGGCAGGCGCATCAGGTGTGCGAAGACATTGCCGAGCCACTGCAGGTTCAGCGTGGCCGAGAGGTGCAGCACCGCCCACGAGCGCAGCGCCGCGGCCACCACCTGCAGCAGCACCAGCAGGCCGAAGCCGATACCCAGCGTCAGCAGCAGGTCGCGGTCGTTGCTCACGACCACGTCGTCCACCACCCACTGCAGCAGGAACGGGCTGCCGAGCACGAAGACCTCGAGCGCGAGCGCGAGCAGCAGGATCTGCGTGACTGAACGCTTCAAGCCGCGCACCGGCCCGATCAGATGCTTCAGCTTCACCGCCTGGCGTTCGACCGTCGGCGTGAAGTCGGCCGCCGGCGTCAGCTCGAGCGCGACGCCGGTGAAGTGCTGCGACAGTTCGTCGAGCTTCATGTGACGCACGCCGCGCGCCGGGTCGTGCAGCGTCACGCTGTTGCCCCGCACCTCGGTCAGGACGACGAAGTGGTTCAGATCCCAGTGCAGCACGCAGGGCAGCGCCAGTTGCTCCAGCTGCGCCGGCTCGACGCGCAACGCCCGCGGATTGAAGTGCAGCTCGCCGGCCATGCGCACCAGATCGGCCATCGTCGCGCCCTTGAGCGAGAGCGAAAAGCGCTGGCGCAGCGTCGCCAGATCGGTGCGGTGACCGTGCGCGCCGACGACCATCGCCAGACAGGCCAACGCGCATTCCGCGGCCTCGGTCTGCAGCAGCATCGGCACCCGGCGCGAGCCGAAGGGCGACAAGCGCAGGGCGTCGGCGCGCAAGGGGTTACACCCGACTCGCCACGCCGATCACCGGCGCGAACAGCCACTCGAACAAGCGGCGGCGCTCGATCGGCACGTCGGCCTCGAGCTGCATGCCCGGCACCAGCGGCCGCACCTCGGCGCCGGTGGGCATGTCCTGCCGCGCCAGCGTCACGGCAATGCGGTACATCGGCTCACGAGCTGCGGCCGTGAGCCCCGGCAGCTCGGCGGCGCTCAGCGGCGCCAGCGACACCTGCTCGATGCGGCCCTGTTGCGAGCCGAATTTCTGGTACGGGAAAGCGTCGTAGCGCAGCAGCACCGGCTGCTCGGCGCGCAGGAAGCCGACCGCGCTCGACGGCGCATACAGATGCGCCTGCAGCTTGGCGTCGCTCGGCACCAGACTGGCCAGCGCGACGCCGGGCGTCACCGTCTGACCGGGCTGTGCCATCACACCGCTGACGACGCCATCTTGCGGCGCGCGCACGACGAGGCTGCGGCGTGACTCGCTCTCAGCCCCCAACTGCGCAAGCTCGGCGCGCTCGCGCTCGATCTCCCCGAGCTTCCTGGCGTTGTCCAGCGGCAGGTCGCGCCGCTGGGCATCGAGTGTGGCCATCTCGCGCGCGTGAGCGGCACGCTGGCGTTCGAGGGCCTGGCGTTGCGCCTGCAAGCCGAGCAACTCTTCGGTCTTGGTCTGCACCTGCGCGTTGGAGACGAAGTTGTCGTTGCGCAGCGACTCGACGCGCGAACGTGCCTCCTCGGCGAGCTGGATGCGCTGCATGGCGAGCGCCAGTTCGGCGTCGAGCGAGGACTGCTCGCGCTGCATATCGGCGGCACGGCGTGACAGCG
Source organism: uncultured Burkholderiales bacterium (assembly GCA_902826345.1). Taxonomy (GTDB): domain Bacteria; phylum Pseudomonadota; class Gammaproteobacteria; order Burkholderiales; family Burkholderiaceae_C; genus CADEEN01. Next base: position 4,194 of record CADEEN010000373.1, read on the forward strand.
CTGCTAGCTGGCTGTCGTGCAACGACTGCTGCTGAGCCGCCGCCTTGTCCAGGCTGGTCTCGCGCGCCACCAGGCTGCGCTGCACGGCGTCCTGCGTGCCCCCGGACGCCGCTGCGCGGTCGAGCGAGAGCACGAACAGCACGTCGCCCGAGCGCACCCGCGCGCCTTCGGCGACACGGCGTTCGAGCAGCAGCGCCTCCTGCGGCG
>CADEEN010000374.1 GCA_902826345.1 uncultured Burkholderiales bacterium
GAAAAGCGCGGCCTGATCCTGATGGTCGGCGCCACCGGCACCGGCAAGAGCACGACGCTGGCCTCGATGTTGGAGCACCGCAACCAGCTGCTCACCGGCCACATCCTCACCATCGAAGACCCGATCGAGTTCCTGTTCTCGAACAAGAAGTCGGTGGTCAACCAGCGCGAGGTCGGCCGCGACACCAACAGCCTGCAAGTCGCGCTGAAAAACGCGCTGCGCCAGGCGCCGGACTGCATCCTGATCGGCGAGATCCGCGACCGCGAGACGATGACGGCCGCGATCTCGTACTCGCTGTCGGGCCACCTCGTGCTGGCCACGATGCACGCCAACAACAGCTACCACGCGCTCGGCCGCATCCTGTCGTTCTACACGCCCGAGGCGCGGCCGGCGCTGCTGTCGGATCTGGCGTCGGGCCTGCGTGCGATCGTCTGCCAGCGCTTGGTGCGCGCCGCTGCCGGCGGCCGCCGGCCGACGGCCGAGGTGATGATCAACAGCAAGCTCGTCTCCGAGCTGATCGAGCAGGGCGACATCCCCGGCGTCAAGGAGGCGATGGAGAAGTCGCTGTCCGAGGGTTCGCAAACCTTCGAAGAGGATCTGGCGCGCCTGATCAACGAAGGCGCGATCACACGCGAAGAAGGCTTGGCCTTTGCCGACTCGCCGAGCAACCTGCTGTGGCGGCTGTCGAATCAGCAGGACACGCCGACCTCGCGCCAGCCGCCCAAGCCCGAGGAGCCGGACCCGGCGAGCTTCTCCGAAATCATTCTCGACGTGCGGCCTGAAGAAGCGAAGCTGTCGACGAACTTCGGGCGCCTCGTTTGACCGTGAGATGACCGGCGACGCGTTGAGGCTGGCCGAGGCGTTGATCGCCCGGCCCTCGGTGACGCCCGACGATGCGGGTTGCCAGGAGCTGCTGAAGTCACGGCTCGCGCCGATCGGCTTTCACTGCGAAAGCATCGTCAGCGGCCCCGAGCACTTTCGCGTCACCAATCTGTGGGCGCTGCGGCGTGGCACCACGCCCGGCCCGACACTCGCCTTCGCCGGCCACACCGACGTCGTGCCCACCGGCCCGCTCGCCCAGTGGACGAGCGACCCGTTCGTGCCGACGCACCGCAACGGCCTGCTCTACGGCCGCGGCGCGGCCGACATGAAGAGCTCGATCGCGGCGATGGTGGTCGCCGTCGAGGCTTTCGTGCAGGCGCATCCGCAGCACGCCGGCGCGATCGGCTTTTTGATCACGAGCGATGAAGAAGGCCCGGCCGTCGACGGCACGGTGCGGCTGGTGGACATCTTGAAGGCACGCGGCGAAGCGCTCGACATGTGCATCGTCGGCGAGCCGACCTCCGTCGATGTGCTCGGCGACACGGTGAAGAACGGCCGCCGCGGCACGCTGTCGGGCAAGCTCACCGTCAAGGGCATCCAGGGTCACGTCGCCTACCCGCAACTGGCGCGCAACCCGATTCATCAAGTGGCGCCTGCGCTCGCCGAACTCGCGAGCGCCGAGTGGGATGGCGGCAACGATCACTTCCCGCCGACGACGTTCCAGGTCTCGAACCTCCACGCCGGCACCGGCGTCGGCAACGTCATCCCCGGCGAAGCGGTGGTCGACTTCAACTTCCGCTTCTCGACCGAGAGCACGGCCGACAGCCTGAAAGCGCGCGTCACCACCCTGCTCGACCGCCACGGCCTCGAATACGCGCTGGCATGGACGCTCGGCGGCCAGCCGTTCCTGACGGCACCCGGCACGCTCACCGACGCCGTCCGCGCCGCGATCCTTACCGAATGCGGCGTGCAGGCGCAGCTCTCGACGACAGGCGGCACCAGCGACGGCCGCTTCATCGCCACGATCTGCCCGCAGGTGATCGAACTCGGCCCGCGCAATCACAGCATCCACAAGATCGACGAGGGCGTCGAAGCCGCCGACATCGACCGCCTGGCCAACATCTACCGCCGCGTGATGGAGAATCTCTTGCTGTGACGCTTCTCGAGTGCATCGAGCAACAAAGCGCCCGCCTCACCCAGGCGGGCGTTTCGTTTGGGCATGGCACGAGCAATGCCTTCGACGAAGCGGTGTGGCTGGTGTTGTGGCGCTTGGGCCTGCCGCTCGACGATCTCGATGGCGTGGCGCAGCGAGAACTGACAACGCGCGAGCAGGCGTCGATCGACGCCTTGATCGACGCGCGCATCGCCTCCCGCAAGCCCGCCGCCTACCTGACCGGCGAGGCCTGGCTGCAAGGTGTGCCGTTCACCGTCGACGAGCGCGTCATCGTGCCGCGCTCGCTGATCGCCGAAGCGATCGGTGACGGCACGCTCGACGCGTGGCTGTCCGAGCGCACGCAGCGCGTGCTCGACCTGTGCACCGGCGGCGGCAGCCTGGCGGTGCTCGCCGCGATGGCTTGGCCCGAGGTGCACGTCGATGCCGCCGATCTGTCGGCCGATGCGCTGGCTGTCGCGCAACTGAACGTCGAGCGCCACGACCTGACCGAGCGGATCACCTTGCTGCAAGGCGACGGCATGGCGGCGATCGGCGACAAACGCTACGACGTGATCCTGTGCAACCCGCCGTACGTGAACGACGAGTCGATGGCCGCGCTGCCCGCCGAATACCGCGCCGAGCCCGAGGTCGCGCTGGCCGGCGGGGCCGACGGTATGGACTTCATCCGTGTGTTGCTCGATCAGGCGGCTGACCACATGACCGACAGCGCCGTGCTCGTGCTCGAAATCGGCCACGAAGCCGCCAACTTCGAAGCCGCGTTTTCGGACCTCGAGTTCGCCTACCTGCCCACGCACGACACCGACAATCAGCTGGTGCTGATCACGCGCGAGGCATTGGCATGAGACGGCTGGCGATGTTGAGTCTGGTCGTGCGCGACTACGACGAAGCGATCGACTTCTACACGCGCGTGATGCGCTTCGAGCTCGTCGAAGACACGCCGCTGTCGCCCACCAAGCGCTGGGTCGTCGTCTCGACGGGCGACGGCGCCGCGCTGCTGCTCGCCCGAGCCGCAACGCCGGAGCAGCAGGCCGCGATCGGCAAGCAGAGCGGTGGCCGCGTTTTCCTCTTCCTGCACACCGACGACCTCGACGGCGACGTCGCGCACCTGCGCGCGCACGGTGTGCGTTTCGCCGAGGATATGCCGCGCGATGAGGCCTATGGCCGCGTGATCGTGTTCCACGATCTCTACGGCAACAAGTGGGACCTGATCGAACCGCAGAAGAACACGAAGTCATGATCACCGTTCGCAACGTCACCCTGCGCCGCGGCGCGAAGGTCGTACTGCAAGGCGCGACCTTCACGCTCAACCCCGGCGAGAACGCCGGCCTCGTCGGCCGCAACGGCGCCGGCAAGTCGAGCCTGTTCGCGCTGATCGCCGGCCGCCTGCATGCCGATGCGGGCGACATCGAAATGCCGCCGCGCTGGCGCATGGGCGAAGTGGCGCAGCACATGCCCGAGACGGACCAGGGCGCGACGGACTACGTGCTCGAAGGCGACCTGCCACTCGCGGCAGCGGCGGCAGCGCTCGCCGCGGCCGAGGCGGCGCACGACGGCCACGCGATGGCCGACGCGCACATGGCCATCGAAGAAGCCGGCGGCTTCGACGCGCGCTCGCGTGCGCAGGCGATGCTGCTCGGCCTGGGATTCCGCAGCGATCAGCTCGACGCGCCGGTGAACAGCTTTTCCGGCGGCTGGCGCATGCGGCTGCAACTCGCACGTGCGCTGATGTGCCCGGCCGACCTGCTGCTGCTCGACGAGCCGACGAACCACCTCGACCTCGACGCGCTGGTCTGGCTCGAAGCCTGGCTGCTGCGCTTTGCCGGCACGCTGGTGATCATCAGCCACGACCGCGAGTTTCTCGATGCAGTGACCAAGGTGACGCTGCATGTCGATGAAGGCACGGTCACGCGCTACGGCGCCAACTACTCCGGCTTCGAGGAAATGCGCGCCGAGCGCATGAGCCAGCAGCAGGCGGCATTCGGCAAGCAGCAGGAGCGCATCGCGCACCTGCAGAAGTTCATCGACCGCTTCAAAGCCAAGGCCAGCAAGGCCAAGCAGGCGCAGAGCCGCGTCAAAGCGCTGGCGCGCATGGAGCGCATCGCGCCGGTGCTGACGGCGAGCGACTTCGCGTTCGAATTCCGCGAGCCGCAGAACCTGCCGAATCCGATGCTGGCGCTGCGCGACCTGGAGTGCGGCTACGCATCGACGGTGATCGTGCGCAACGTCAACCGCACCGTGATGGCCGGCCAGCGCATCGGCATCTTGGGCGCCAACGGCCAAGGCAAATCGACGCTGGTGAAGACGATCGCGCGCGCGCTGCAGCCGATCGCCGGCACGATGACGGAGGGCAAGGGCCTGGCGATCGGCTACTTCGCGCAGCAGGAGATGGACCTGCTGA
>CADEEN010000375.1 GCA_902826345.1 uncultured Burkholderiales bacterium
CGCGCTGATCAGGTAGCCGACGTACTGGCCGTAGCTCAGCCCCAGCGCGCGAGCATTGGCCGCGAGCGCTTCGGCGGCGCGCGTGTCCATGCGCCACGTGAGCTTGACGGTGCCGCGGGCGCGCGTCACTGGAGCGTCGGGCATCTCGTGCAGTGATGGCGCCTCGTTGAGCGAGCTGACAAGCGCCTCGCGCGCGAAGGCAGCGATCGTCAGCCCACGACCTGCCGCCGCCGAGCGAACGGCATCACCGATGCCGCGCAGGCTGATCGTGACGCGATCACCCGCGGAGCCCGTCATTGCAGAACCCCGAGATGCCACGCAAAGCGTGCATCAGTTCGCTGGCGGCCAGCCTATCCTGCCATACACCAAAAGACAGAGGATTACCGTCCAACGAACCAAGACCGGGCCGAAAGTGATCCGTATCCGAGCGGAAAGTGGACCGACGTGGTTGCGTGGCTGTGCCTACGGCGACGCAAAGGCGCCGTGAAGGCGTCGGACAGGCGACGGAGAGATCAGCGGCCATCATGAGGTCTGACCGTCAGACCCTCGTGCTGACCAGCTCGACAGCGCTGCGACCTTTGCGCGCAGGCCCGCGAGATCAGCACTCGCGGTGGCAGGCCCAAGCGGATCAATGCGCGCGAGCAGCCTGTCCAGCCGATCGCACGCAGTGATGGCCTGCGCAATCTGCTTGGTCGAAAGCGAGGGAGCACGCGAATCCACGCGCTCACGCAAAGTCGCCACCGCTTCGCGTGTGATGTCGCCCGGCCCATCGATCAATGCCTTGACCTGGTCGGGCTGCTGCTCGTGCAGCTTGCTCAACTCGTGCAGCGTCCTGGGCGACGTGCACCGACCGGTCTTCATCGCGTCATCCAGCACTGGCGGCAGCTCCAGCAGCGACAGGTGATGCGCTACGGTCGTCAGGTTCATTCCGAGCTGCTTGGCGATCGTCGTCTGCGAGTCGCCGGCATTCACCTGGTCGCGGATGAAGCGCGCCAGGTCCAGCGGCGAGAGGTTGTGCCGTTTCAGGTTCTCGGCAACCTGGGCGTAGCGATCGGCCGGCGCATCGCGGATGACCACCGGCACTTCGTGCAGACCTGCACGCACTGCGGCTCGAAGTCGCATCGCACCGAAGTGAAGGAGGTAGCGACCATGCTCGTTCGCCGCGTGAACAACGAGAGGTTCGAGGATGCCGCGCTGACGGATGTCGTCGGCGAGTTCGTCTACCTTGGTGTCGGGAAACTCGGTGCGCGGGTTGGCCGGGTCTTCATCAATGTGCGAGGTCGGCACCAATCTCGGAATGCCGCCCGCGGACGGTGGCGCAGCCTTCGCCTCTGCTCGCGACACGGGGATTGCAACATTGGGAGCAAGTGCATCGCCCAGCAGATCAAGCTGCTGTTCGGTGTCGGCCTTCTGCCACGCAACGCGCCTGCGCCAATCGTGCCGCTGCGCCCGCGCGAGCAACAGTCCTCCGCGCTGGCCGTCAAACTTGTCTCAGCAGTGCCAAGACATTCCAGCCGATCCCGTGACGACGCAGGAGGTCCGCGCGCCCCTCACCAAGTGTTGCAATCTCGTCGTCGGACTGTGAAGCCGAGCGACACTAACCGCCTGACGCCGACGTGAAGTCGTATTTGACCGCCGTGCCATCGATTGTGGCAACGCCGCGCTTGGCGAGCGCGGCGGCCGCGGCCGCGGCCGCGAAAGCATCGTCCTTGGCATCCGTGCCAAGCATTGACTTCAGGTGCTGTCGATAGGCCTTCGCCCGCGCTGATGCCTTCTCGCCCATCTTGCGCAGCCCCTTGATGAGGCGATCGATCTGCTTGTCATTAGCAGCGACCGCCACGACCTTCTTGGCTGCTGGCGCGGCCTTCTTGGCGACGCCCCTGGCGAGCGGGGTCTTCGCTGCGGGCTTCTTCTTTGGACCCTTCTTCGCCGCTGGAGCGCTCTTCGTTGTGCTGGCCGCGGCGGGTTTGCTCTTGACGGCGTTCTTCGTCGCCTTCACCGCTACCTTCGCGGCCTTCTTGGCTGGCCTTCTTCTTCGCGGCCGGAGGCATGCACCGGCCGAAGCACCCACAGCGTATTGCTCTTGCGCTTGGAGTGGCATATGCTTCGCCATATGCCACTCACTCCACCGGGGATCAACGTGACTGAACGCCATGCCTCACTGTTCCGCAACGGCCGCAACCAGGCGGTACGGATTCCGCGCGAGTTCGAGATGGAGGGTACTGAGGTGCTGATGCGCAAGGAAGGCGACCGCCTGATCCTCACGCCGATCCGGAAAAACCGCTTGCTGGACCTGCTGGCGTCCTGGGAACCGTTGGACGAAAGCCTCCCCGATACTGAGGACAGCCCACCCCAGACTCGGGATGATCTCTGATGGCCGGGCCTACCTGGATGCTGGACACCAATACGCTGTCCGACCTGATTCGCAACCCGAGCGGCGCGCTGATTCGGCGCCTTGACAGCATCGAACCCGACGCTGTCTGTACCAGCATCGTGGTGGCCTGCGAGTTGCGGTTTGGCGCCAAGCGGAAGGGCTCGAAAACCTTGACAGACCGCGTCGAGCAATTGCTCGCGTCTTTGACGGTGCTTCCGCTCGACGAACCTGCCGACCAGCACTACGCGGACCTTCGGGACACGCTGGAACGCGCGGGCACTCCCATTGGCAACCACGATCTGTTCATCGCCGCGCATGCGCGCTCGCGCGACTTGACGCTGGTGACGCACAACACGCGCGAGTTCGAACGAGTGCCCGGCCTGCGAGTGGAAGACTGGTTGCCGGCTCAGTTGTAGCAAGCCAAACGCGATCGGCGGTCACTAGGCCAAGCTGTGCCGCCAATCAAACGCTGGCACGAGAAGCGCAAAAACAAGGGAGAACAGCAGAGTGCAAGATGTCTTCGACTTCAGGAACCGCCTGATCGACGAGTACAGCGCCTTCTCGCGCAGCTTCTCGAAGATCGTAGCGTCCGACCTCTCGCAGAAGGTCGAAGCAGAGTACGAACGCGGACGCTTTTGGCCTGAGCCGCTCATCCGGTGAGCAAGCTGAGCGTGCCGGCACTCGATCCGCTTGAATTCGCCCGCGGCGCACTTTGCGCCGCGAGTTTCGCCGCCCCGGATGCAGCGCGCGAGACGCACGTAGCAAGGCTTCACAACCTGTTCGAGCAGGCAGGCCTGGCGGCATCAATGACGGACGCTCTCAAGACCATGCAGTTTCTGCGTGAGGCAGAACCGCTGGACGGGGGATATTGGATACCGGCCCCTGTGCGCACCGTCGAACTCGGTGCCGACTGCTGCCTCTTGGTCGGTCCCCAACCCACCCCGGAACTGAAGCGGCACTTTGCGAGCGTGCGTCGGGCGGGCTCGGGACGCGTGACAGAGCCTACCGAAGCAGTGGAGCTGCCTAGACAGTCGCAAGCTGCTTGGCGTGGCAGCGACGGAAGCGATGCGCGCACTTGGACGCAGTCCGTTGTCACTTCGGCGCTGAGGCAGTTTGCCCCGTCGCTTGTTGACGAGGGGCTGGAGGTCTTCGGCACGCGAGTCTGGGGCGGAACGCGTCGCGAGCCTGTATGGGTGCAGCCCAGGAGTGGTGCGGCATGCGAGTGGCGTGGTGTCGGCCTCTTTCGCGGGCGGACGAGCGCGACCCGCTATCGATACTTCCTTGGAAAGTTCGAGACCGACACGAAGTTCCTAGAGGGGCATGCGATCCACGATGCGGCGCGGCTGCAGTTCGGGCTCGCAGCTGTGCAGAACCAACCTCTGACGATCACGATCTCGGCTGCGTCCGGCGTAACTTCGTTTTCTCTGCCGCTGGCGCCGCCTCAAACAGTGCGGCGCCTCCTGGTCGCTTTGTGCGACCCAGACCCAAGATCGTTCGGGCGCGTCTGGACGCTACATGAGCCGACCCTTCTGCCGGTTCTCCTAGCGGCGCTGCGCGAACTCAATTGCGAAACTGCACACCATGAGTGATCCGAAAACCTACTCCGCCCGCGCCGTCTTCGATGGGATGAAGGGGACGTTGCATCGATATCTTGAAGCGCAGTACCACATTTGGAATGAGGGGCTGATCGAAGGGCGCAAGCGGCTTCTGGAGTCCGAGGGGGTTACGTTTCAGGAGCCGCGCATCGAGGCAACGCCGTTCTACGTCGCGGGCAGCACGTACTCGCAGATGCAGATCCCCGCCGCAGCGAAGTCCGTTCTTGAACTTGCGGCAAAGCAGGGCGGCACAGGAATTCCCGAGAGACCCTACAGGCACCAAGCGGACGCGCTCGAAGCGTTCCTTGGGCGCAGTGAAGAAGTCATCGTCGCCACCGGCACCGGGTCCGGCAAGACTGAGTGCTTCCTCATGCCGATTCTCGGGTCCCTCGCCGTCGAATCCTCCGAGCGAC
>CADEEN010000376.1 GCA_902826345.1 uncultured Burkholderiales bacterium
GCGACGCGCTTCGTCGCCGACTTCATCGGCAACGTCAACCTGATGGACGGCACGCTCGACGTCGATGCCGAGAGCTACTGCGAGATCGGCTGCAAGGACGTGCGCCACCACATCGGCCACGGCATCACCGGCAACGAGGGCATGGCCGTGAGCGTGGCGATCCGCCCGGAGAAGATCAAGCTGCAACGCGCGGCGCCAGCCGAGACGGCGTTCAACGCGGTGAAGGGCAAGATCCGCGAGATGTCGTACTTCGGCAGCTTCACGGTGTTCCACCTGACGCTCGCCAGCGGCGCATCGCTCAAGGTCAGCCAGGCCAACGTCGATCGCCACCCGGAAGACCGCTTGACCTGGGGCGACGAAGCCTGGGCCTGTTGGGACGGCTGGGCGCAAGTGGTGCTCACCGCATGAAGCGCTTCTGGGCCTGGCTGCTGCGCGGCCGCACCGCCGTCATCGGCCTGCCCTACCTGTGGCTGCTGCTGTTCTTCATGGTGCCCTTCCTCGTGCTGGCGCAGATCAGCGTCGCCGAGATGGGAACGGTGCGGCCGAACAGCCTCGCGTCGATCAAGGACGGCGTGCTGACGCTGTCGCTCAAGTTCTCGAACTATGTTTTCCTCGCGTCGGATGCGCTGTACTACAAGACCTACCTGGCGAGCCTGAAGTACGCCTTCTGGACGACGTTGCTGTGCCTTGCCATCGGCTACCCGTTCGCCTACTTCATGGCACGCGCGAAACCGTCGTTGCAGCCTGCTCTGCTGATGCTCGTCATGCTGCCGTTCTGGACCTCGTTCCTGCTGCGCGTGTACGCGTGGAAGGGGCTGCTGACCACCGACGGCTGGGTGGCCGACGCGTTCATCGCCACGGGGCTCGATCAGGTGCTGCTCGCGCTCGGCCTCATCAGCGCGCCCGGCAAGCTGATGAACACGCCGTTCTCGCTCGTGCTCGGCATGACCTACACCTACCTGCCGTTCATGATCCTGCCGCTGTACGGCAACCTGTCGAAGATGGACCTGCGGCTGCTCGAAGCGGCGCAAGACCTGGGCGCGTCGCCGTGGGTGGCGTTCTGGAAGATCACCGTGCCCCTGTCCAAGGCCGGCATCATCGCCGGCTCGATGCTGGTCTTCATCCCCACCATCGGCGAGTACGTGATTCCTGAACTGCTCGGCGGGCCCGAGACGCTGATGACCGGCAGCGTCGTCTGGAGCGAGTTCTTTTCCAACAACGACTGGCCGCTCGCATCGTCGCTCGCGGTGACCATGATCCTGTTGATCCTCGTGCCCTTGGCGATTTTCAACAAGTACCAGGCCGAGGCGCAGGAACGTCGCAAATGAAGACCGGACTCTTCGGCAAAGCCTGGCTGCTCGGCGGCTACGCGTTCCTGTACCTGCCGATCGCAGCGCTCGTCATCTTCTCTTTCAACGATTCAGCTTTGCCCAACATCTGGCGCGGCTTCACGCTCAAGTGGTACGCGGCGCTGCTCGACGACCGCGAGATCCTGGCCGGCTTCTGGGTCAGCCTGAAGATCGCTTTCTTCACCGCCTGCGGCTCGGTCGTGCTCGGCACGCTGGCCGCCTTCGCGCTCGTCAAGTACCGCCGCTTCACGGGCCGCACGCTGTTCTCCGGCATGGTCAACGCACCGCTGGTGATGCCCGAGGTGGTGGTCGGCCTGTCGCTGCTGCTGATGCTGGTCAGCGTGCAAAACGCGATCGGCTTTCCCGAGAAAGGCGCGCTGACCATCTGGATCGGCCATCTGCTGCTCGGCATGGCGTATGCCACCGTGGTGATTCAAGCGCGTTTGCAAGACCTGAACCCGCAACTCGAAGAAGCGGCGATGGATCTCGGCGCGCGCCCGCACCAGGTGTTCTGGCTGGTGACGCTGCCGATGATCGCGCAGTCGCTGGCCTCGGCCTGGCTGCTCACGTTCACGATTTCGCTCGACGACGTCGTGCTCTCGGCCTTTCTCACCGGGCCCGGTGCGACGACGATGCCGCTCGTCATCTTTTCGCGCGCCAAGCTCGGTCTGAACCCGAGCGTCAACGCGGTGGCAACGATCATCGTCGTCTTCGTCGCCATCGGCGTCGTCGCGGCGAGCTACCTCATCGCCCGCACCGAACGCCGCCGACAACAGGAACTGGCCGCAGCCTTCCGCCAATGACTTCCACCACGACACGAGGAAAGACCGAATGAAAACCACATTGCGCCTCACCGTCCTTGCCGCGGCCTTGACCGCAGCGTTTCCCGTGCTCGCACAGAGCAACGCCGAAGTGCTCAACGAGATCAAGGCGCTGCGCGACCGCGTGGCGGAGCTGGAGAAAAAACTGCAAGCCGCCGAAGCCGCCAAGCCGAAGGACGGACAGTGGGGCATGACGCCTGAGCAGGCGCGTGAGTTGAACCGCGTCACGGTGAAGACCGAAGCGCTGGAAGATTCGCGTGAAGCGCAGGGCTTGAAGAACCTGACGATCAGCGGCTACGCCGACCCGACCTACATCTACAACCAGCGCCAGAACCGGGCCGGCTTCCAATTCATCAACAACGTCGCCGACGACGGCTACAACTACGACAACTCGTACTTCGGCGCGATCGCGCTCGATTTCCAGAAGGAAACCGATTCCGGCACGCGCTACCGCCTGACGATCGTGCCCAACCGCGGCACCGACGCCGTCATCGGCAACGGCGGCCTGGTGCACGAAGCCACCATCTCGGTGCCGCTCTCCGACTTGCAGACGCGCTTCATCGCCGGCCACATGCCGGATTGGTCGGGCTACGAGTACCTGCAGCCGACGCTCAACAAGCTGATCACGCACAACCTGCTGTTCGACTTCACGCTGCCCACGGCCTACACCGGCGCCGGCCTGGACATCACGCGCGGCAAGTGGTGGTACCGCGGCATGTTGGGCCAGCTGAACTCGTCGAAGAATCCGCAAGGGCAGAAGGGCCCCATGCTCGCCTACCGCGTCGACTATTCGCGCGGCGAGTTCCAGGGCTTCGGCTTCGCTGGCGTGCACGGCAAGGCGTCGAACTTCAGCGAGAACGAGATCGACCCGATCACCAGCGAGGTCATCGCGCAAGACAACTCGCGCGTCGATCTGTTCGAGTTCGATGCCTACTTCATCCGCGGCGACGTCACGGTGCAGGGCCAGGTCAGCCTCGGCCAGCAGAAGAAGGCATCGATCACGCCTTCCGCCAGCGGCGCGCTGCGCGATGCGCGCTGGTGGGGCTTGTCGGCGTTGGGCGCCTACAAGTTCGACCCGCGCTTGGAAGGCATCGTGCGTGTGGACTACATCAACAACAAGAAGAACGGCGGCGGCCTGCTCGGCTTCACCTTCGCCGACGACCGCAACGGCATCGGCCCCGACCCGGCAGGCGACCCGAACAAGGGCGCCAACCGCGCGGCGCTGTCGGTGGGCCTGTCCTACGCCTTCAACCTCGAAACGACAATCAAGGCCGAGTACCGCCTCGACCGCGCCAACCTGCCGGTGTTCCTCGACGTCAAGTCAGGTGGGTATCGCAAGAGCAACAACCTCTTCGGTACCTCGGTGGTGGTGGCGTTCTGATCATGGGAGCCGTCGATTGGTTCGAGCGAGCGCGCGCGGCGCAGTTCGACGGGCGCGCATTCATCGAAGGCAAGCGCTGTGATGCGCTCGGCGGCGAATCCTTCGTCAAGACGTCGCCGATCGACGGCCGCGCGCTGGGGCCGATCGCGCGCTGCCGCGAGGCCGATATTGATGGCGCTGTGAAGAGCGCCCGCGCCGCGTTCACCGACGGGCGTTGGTGCGGCAAGCCGCCGGCAGTGCGCAAGAAGCTGCTGCAGGCCTTCGCCGCCAAGATCCTCGCGGCCAAGGAAGAACTGGCGCTGCTCGAAACGCTCGACATGGGCAAGCCGATCCAGTACTCGCTCGCCGTCGATGTGCCGTCCACCGCACGCACGATCGCCTGGTACGCCGAAGCGATCGACAAGGTGTACGACGAGATCGCGCCGACGCCATCGACCGCGCTGGCGTTGATCACGCGCGAGCCGATGGGCGTGATCGGTGTCGTCGTGCCCTGGAACTACCCGATGATCATGGCGGCGTGGAAGTTGGGGCCAGCGCTGGCCACCGGCAACTCGGTGGTGCTGAAGCCGAGCGAGAAGTCGCCGTACACCGCGCTGCGTCTGGCGGAGCTTGCGCTGGAAGCCGGCATCCCGCCCGGCGTCTTCAACGTCGTGCCGGGCCACGGTGGCGAGGCCGGCGAGGCGCTGGCGCTGCACATGGACGTCGATGCGATCGGCTTCACCGGCAGCACGCGGGTGGGCCGCAAGATGCTCGAGTACGCCGGGCGCAGCAACCTCAAGCGGGTCTACAACGAGCCGGGAGGCAAGTCGGCCTTCGTGGTGTT
>CADEEN010000377.1 GCA_902826345.1 uncultured Burkholderiales bacterium
GGCTTCCTCGGCATCGGCGCCAAGGAGTCGCTGCAGTTCACCGAGCCCGGTGCCGCCTTCGAGCCGGTGTCGGCCGCCGACCGTGTGTTCAGGAAGCGCGCCGATGTCGCCTGATCCGCTGCACGCCGTGCTCGCCGAGCGCATCGACGTCATCGCCATCGGCGCGTCGGCCGGCGGCGTCGAGGCGCTGGGCATGCTGCTGCCCGCGCTGCCGGCGCAGATGCGCCAGGCGGTGCTCGTCGTGCTGCACCTGCCGCGCAATCGTGAGAGCGCACTGGCGTCGCTGCTCGCCGCGCAGAGCGCCGTGCCGGTGACGGAAGCCGAGGACAAGCAGCCGCTGCCGCGCGGCGCGGTGGCGATCGCGCCACCCGACTACCACCTGCTGGCCGAGCGCGGCGGTCACCTGGCGTTGTCGGTCGATGCGCCGGTGCACTGGTCGCGGCCGTCGATCGACGTGCTTTTCGAGTCGGCCGCCGATGCCTTCGGCGATCGCCTGCTGGCGCTGCTGCTGACCGGCGCCAATGACGACGGCGCCGAAGGCTTTGCGCGTGTGCACGCGTGCGGCGGCGCCACGCTGGTGCAGCGTCCGCAGGAAGCGCTGGCGCCGGAGATGCCGCGCGCCGCGTTGGCGCGGGTGCCCGATGCGCATGTGCGCTCGCTGGCCGAGATCGCGGCTCTTTTTCGAGGCCTGCCCCGCAGTCGAGACCACCGATGAACAAGCCCCGCATCCTGCTCGTCGATGACCTGGAGGAGAACCTGATCGCGCTGGCGGCGCTGTTGGCGCAGGACGGCGTCGATCTGCTGAAAGCGCGCTCAGGCCGCCAGGCGCTCGAGCTGCTGCTCGAACACGACGACATTGCGCTGGCGCTGCTCGACGTGCAGATGCCGGAGATGGATGGCTTCGAGCTGGCCGAGTTGATGCGCGGCAACCAGCGCACGAAAGACATCCCGATCATCTTCGTCACGGCAGGCGCCACCGACAACGCGCGCGTCTTCAAGGGCTACGAGAGCGGTGCGGTCGACTTTCTGCCGAAACCGATCGAGCCGCAGGTGCTGCGTTGCAAGGCCGGCGTGTTCCTGCGCTTGTTCCGCCAGCAGCAGCAACTGGCGCACGAACTCGCCGAGCGCACCGAGCACCTGCGCCTGCTCGAACTCTTCAACGCCGTGCTCGGGCACGACCTGCGCACGCCGCTGTCGGCGATCAGTATGGCCGGCATGGTGCTGAACAAGCGCGCCGACGACGACACCTCGCGCCGCATGGCGACGAGTGTCGTCAGCAGCGCGCGGCGCATGGGCGCGATGATCGAAGACATGCTCGACGTGGCGCGCATCCGCCGCGACGGCGGCTTCAGTCTGCAGCCCGAGCCGGCCGACTTGCGCCCGTTGATCGAGGCGGTGGTGAACGAGCAGCAGACCGTGCATGCCGACATGCGCATCGAGTTCAACGCCGTCGGCGACACGGCCGGCCGCTGGGACGCGCGACGACTGGCACAGGTCTTCGCCAACCTGCTCGGCAACGCGGTCAAGCACGGCACGCCGGGCGTGCCGGTGACGCTGACGGTGGACGGCACGCGCGACGGCAGCGTGGTTGTCGGCGTCGGCAATGGCGGCGCGATCGCCCCCGGGCTGCTGCCGCATCTGTTCGATCCGTTCCGCTCCGGCCGCGAGCAGAGCGGCCGCGGTGACGGTCTCGGCCTCGGCCTGTACATCGCCGAGCGCATCGTCGCGGCGCACGGCGGCCGCATCGACGTTCTCGCGCCGGCGGCCAACCGGGTCGAATTTCGCGTCGAGTTGCCGCGGTTCGGGCCTGCTTGACGGCGCCAAAACTCAGCGCCTTGCGGCCTGCGCGCGCAGCCAGTGCAGAAACGCCGCCACCGCCGGGCGCTTGGCGTGCCGCGCGGGATAGACCGCGAAGTGCGCCTCGACCTTGATCGCCTTGCCTGTGCCGAACAGCGGCACGAGCCGGCCTTCGGCCATGTGCCGGCCGGCGATCGTGGCGCTTTCCAGCGCCACGCCCAGGCCCTGCGCGGCAGCATCGATCGACATCACCGCGCGATCGAAGCGCAATGTGAAGCGATCGGGCGCGCGCAGTTCGGTGAACGCGGCGAACCAGTCGGACCACTGCACCACGCTGACGTTGCTCTGGATCAGCGGCACGTCGAGCAAGTGCTGCACCCGCTTGACCTTGTGCTCGCGAACGAAGGCCGGGCTCGCCAGCGGCACGATCTTTTCTTCGAACAGCGGCTCGACTTCGAGTTGCGGCCACTGCGGCACGCCGTAGCGGATGTCGATGTCCGCCTGGCCGAGCGCAAAGTCGCTCTGCGTGTGCGCGGCCGACAGGTTGAGCGCGATGTCCGGGTGCGCGTCGGCAAAGCCGCGCAGCCGCGGCATCAGCCACAGGCTGGCGATGCTCGGAGCGCTGTGCACGTACAGGCTGTTGCTGACGCCTTGCCGTAAGTCGTCGGTGGCCGCGGTGATGGCCGAGAGCGCACCGCCGACGCGCGCCAGGTAGCGCTCGCCTGCGGCGCTCAACCGCACGCCGTGCGCGCTGCGCTCGAACAGGCGCACGTCGAGCTGCGTTTCGAGCCGCGCCACCTGGTGGCTGATGGCCGAGGCGGTGAGGTGCAGCTCGGCAGCGGCCAGCGCGAAGCTGCGCCGGCGGGCAACGGCTTCGAAGGCGAGCAGGGTGGTGACGGGGGGGATCGTTGCCATCGCTGTCTCCGGCGTTGCGTGAAGAAACATCATCTTAGGCTGACGAATCATCGTTTGCCGTCATGGCACGCTGCGCCGATATTCATGCCATCCGAACAGCCCACTCACAGGAGACTTTAGACATGCTGCTCAAGGACAAGGTTGCCGTCATCACCGGCGGCGCAGGACCGAACGGACTGGGCTTCGCCACGGCGAAATTGATGGCGGCGCAGGGTGCGCGCGTGGCGATCCTCGACCTGGTGCGGGCCGAGCCGCAGGCCGCGGCGGCGCGGCTGGGCACAGGCCATCTCGGTCTGGTCGCCGACGTCACAGACAAGGCCTCGTGCGACGCGGCCGCCGCCGCCGTGTTGAAAGCCTTCGGCCGCATCGACTGCCTCGTCAACAACGCCGGCATCACCCAGCCGGTGAAGACACTCGAGATCACCGGCGCCGACTACGACCGCATCCTCGACGTCAGCCTGCGCGGCACGCTGTACATGTCGCAGGCGGTGCTGCCGGCGATGCGCGAAAAGACGAGTGGTTCGATCATTTGCATCTCGTCGGTCAGCGCGCAGCGCGGTGGCGGCATCTTCGGCGGACCGCACTATTCGGCCGCCAAGGCCGGCGTGCTCGGTCTGGCGCGGGCGATGGCGCGCGAGTTCGGCATCGACGGCGTGCGCATCAACTGCATCACGCCGGGCTTGATCGAGACCGACATCACGCAGGGCAAGCTGACGCCCGAGCGCAAGGTGCAGATCGCCGCCGACATTCCGCTCGCCCGTCTGGGCCGCGCCGACGACGTGGCCGGCGTCTGCCTGTTCCTCGCCAGCGACCTCTCGGGCTACTGCACCGGCATCACGCTCGACGTCAACGGCGGCATGCTCATTCACTGATCGAGGAGCGCTTCGATGGCTGCGAACAACGACACGCTCACCCGGCTCGCGCAATGCGCGCACCGCATCCGCCGCTATGCGCTGCGCATGGGCGAGGTGCAGGGCCAGGGCTACATCGGCCAGGCGCTCGGCTGGGCCGACGTGCTCGCCGTCGCCTACGGCCACGCGCTCAAGCTGAAGCCCGATGAGCCCGGGTGGGAAGGCCGTGACCGCTTCCTGCTCTCGCACGGCCACTACGCGATCGCGCACTACGCGGCGCTGATCGAAGCCGGTGTGATTCCTGAGAGCGAGCTCGACAGCTACGGCAGCGACGACAGCCGCCTGCCCATGTCGGGCATGGCGACCTACACGCCGGGCATGGAGATCTCCGGCGGCTCGCTCGGCCAGGGCCTGGCGATAGGAGTCGGCATCGCGCTCGCATTGCGGCAGAAGAAGAACCCGGCCTTCGTCTACAACTCGATGAGCGATGGTGAACTCGATGAAGGCTCGACCTGGGAAGCGGCGATGGGCGCGTCGCACCACGCCTTGGGCAACCTGATCTGCGTCGTCGACATCAACAACCAGCAGGCCGACGGTCCTTCCGGCAAGGTGCTCGGCTTCGAGCCGCTGGTCGACAAATGGGCCGCCTTCGGCTGGCATGTGCAGCGCGTAGACGGCAACGACCTCGCCGCGGTGTTGAAGGCCTTCGATGCCGCGCGTGCATTGGAAGACGCCAAGCCGCGCGTGATCCTGTTCGACAAGATCATGGGCAAGGGCGTGCCCTTCCTCGCAGTGCGCGAGA
>CADEEN010000378.1 GCA_902826345.1 uncultured Burkholderiales bacterium
CGGCACCGGACCCGGCATCCGCCGCTGCGCAGCCCACGTCCGCCCCGCCGCAGCACGCCAGCGAAGCCGACGATGCGGCGCCCGCGTTGCCGCTGGTGGCGTATGCGCCGTCACCCGAAGCGCCGCTGACGCGGCCGCGCAGCCGCTCGCGCACGGTCAGCCTGTTGCGCAGCGCGGCTTGCACTGCGGTGACGACGCGCACCATGCCGACGCTGCCCACCGTGGCCACCCGGCACGTGTCGCTGCCGGCCGGCCCGCAGCTCACCGAAACCGAGCGCCTTCGGCTGCAGGTGATGCAGGCCCAGCTGCAGCTCCATGCGCTGCGCCTGTACGACGGCCCGATCGACGGCAACATGAGCCCGGCCACGGCGACGGCGGTGCGCTACTTCCAGACGCTGAAGGGCATTCGCGCCAGCGGCGTGCTGGCCGCCGGCACGCTGGCCGCGCTCGGCGTGCCGCTGATCGGCTGACTGCGCTCAAGCCGCCACGTCGCGCCATGCGCCGCTGTGATGCGACGCGAGGCAGGCCTCGATGAAGGCCATCGTGTGCGCGCCGTCTTCGATGCGCGGGTACGGCCCGGGCGCCACAGCCTCGCCGAGCGACAACGCCATGCGCTCCTGCGCCAGCTCGGCGTAGATGTTGGCGAAGGCTTCGCGCAAACCTTCGGGGTGACCGCGCGGCGTGCGCCCGCCGGCGATAACGGCCGGCGACAGCTCGGCATCGCCGCGGCCGATCGTGCGCGCCGGCTCGCCCTGCAGCGCCAGCGTCAGGTAGCTGGCGTTGCGGTGCGACCAGCCGATCATGCCGCGCTCGCCGTACAGGCGCAGGCGGATGTCGTTCTCCGAGCCGGCCGCGGCCTGCGCCGCGGTGAAGGTGCCGCGTGCGCCGTTGCTCAACTCGAGCAGCGCCGACGCATGGTCGATCACCCTGCGGTCGGGCATCAGCGCGCCGACATCGGCGCAGACGCGCGCTACCGCCAGGCCGCTGACGAAACACAGCAGATGCTGCGCGTGACAACCGATCGCGCTCATCACCAGCGCCAGGCCGCTGCGCGCCGGGTCGAGCACCCAGCGCGTGCGATTGGTCGCCGGCGCGTCCTCGATCCGCGTCGCCATGGCGCTCTGCATGTACTCGACCTGCGCCAGCCTCAGGGCGCCGAGCACGCCGCCCCGCACCAGCTCGCGCGCGTGGCGGATCACCGGGTACGCCGAGTAGCCATGGGTGACGGCGAACAGGCGCTGGCGGCGCCGGCAGCGCGCCACGAGGTCGAGCGCCTGCGCATGCGTCTCGCTGACCGGCTTGTCGCAGATGACGTCCAGGCCGGCGTCGAGCGCGGCGGCGGCGCAGCTGTGGTGCGTGTCGTTGGGCGACATGATCGCCACAGCCTCGATGCCGTCGCCGCTGCGCTGCGCTTCGGCGCGCAGCATCTCTTCCACGCTGCCGTAGCTGCGCGCCGCGTCGATGCCCAACAGCGGCCCGGCCGCGCGTGAGCGCGCGACGTCGCTGGAGAAGACCCCGGCGCTGACGCGCCACCAGCCATCGAGCTCGGCCGCGCTGCGGTGCATCCGGCCGATCCACGAGGCCGGCCCGCCGCCGATGACGCCCAGGCGCAGCGGGCGGCCGAAGCGTTGGCGAAGTGTTTCCATAGGTGGCTCCTTGCAGCGGCACCACTGTACGGGCGCGGTCTGCGGGCGCCACGCATCGCCGATCGCGTGCACGACTGCACGGCAGGACGCGACCTCTGTCAGCGTGGCGTAGGCAGTTTCCTGAAAAATGGTCGGTGACCCGTGGTCAAACAAAAAAAGAAAGCAGGATGTTGCATGAACGTTCGAAAACACGTTGCCGTGCTGGCGCTGAGCGTCGCCCCACTGATCCCCGCCACCACCTGGGCCCAAGCCGCCGGCGACGACGCGCTACAGCGCCGCTGCTGGCAGACGACGACGGCAGAACGCACAGCGGTCGATCTGCGCGATCCGGTGGCGGTGAGCTTCTCCAACATCAAGAGCGGTTTCGCGGTGCGTTCGCCGTTCTGGGTCGAGTTCAGCGTTCGCGGCATGGGCGTCGTGCCGGCCGGAACCGCGCATGACAAGGCGGGCCACCACCACATCCTGGTCAACAAGGCCCTGCCGTCGAACCACCGCGAGAAGATTCCGTTCGACGATTCGCACCGTCACTTCGGCAAAGGCCAGACCGCCACGGCGATCGATCTGCCGCCGGGTAAACACACGCTGCGCCTGCTGTTCGCCGACCACGAGCACCGGCCGCACTTCGTCTTCAGCCCGGAGATCACGGTCAACGTCGTCGCCAAGCGCGGCGGGCCGGCGCCACGCATCGACGAACGCGACTTCGCCGCCACCTGCGCCGCCTGGTACCAGGACGCGATGACGACACCTCGCACCGCAGCCAAGGAGGTGTACGCGAAAAACGTTCGTGACGGCGAACAGCTGGTGAGTCCGATGCGGCTGAGCCTGGGCGCCGCCGGCTTCGGCATCGCGCCGGCCGACAAGGCCGTCAAGGACACCGGCCACTTCGCCGTCACCGTCGTGCAAGGCGGCAAGACGGTGGCGCGCCATGTCTGGAGTGACGGCCGCACCGAGGCCGTGCTCGACCTGCCGCGCGGCGAGGTTGAACTGCAACCGGCGCTGCTGGCCGCCGACGGCAAGCCACTGTTGCAAGGCGAGCCGCTGCGCATCACCGTGCTGCGCAGCGCACTCTGAGCGTCGCTGAATTGCCTCGCACCTGCTGATCGCGCGCGCTCGAGGCACAGGTCCGAAAACGGCGAGTCCTGATTCACGCCCGGCCTATCATGGCCGCACCGTGAACGCAGCACACGCCGCCACCATCGACCCGCACGCCGCCTACCGCGCCGTGCAGGCGCACGACGCGCGCTTCGACGGCCGCCTCTTCGTCGGCGTCACCTCGACCGGCGTCTACTGCCGCCCGGTGTGCCGCGTGCGCACGCCGATGCAGCGCAACTGCCGCTTCTTCCACAACGCGCCGAGCGCCGAGAGCGCGGGCTTCCGTCCTTGCCTGCGCTGCCGGCCGGAGCTGGCGCCGGGGCTGTCGCTGGTCGATTCGCCGCAGGTGCTGGCGCAGCACGCGGCGCGCATGATCGACGAGGCCGCGCGCGCCGGCGACGACCTCTACCTGCCCGCGGTGGCCGAGCGCCTGGGCGTCACCGACCGCCACCTGCGCCGCATCTTCGCCGCCGCGCACGGCGTCTCGCCGATCGACTACCTGACGACGCAGCGCCTCTTGCTCGCCAAGCGCCTGCTCACCGACACGCCGCTGCCGGTGACCGAGGTCGCGCATGCCAGCGGCTTTGCCAGCCTGCGCCGCTTCAACGCTGCATTCGCCACGCGCTACCGCATGAGCCCGACGTCGTTGCGCAGGCAGCGGCCCTTCGCGACGCGCGGCGCGCTGGTGTTGCGGCTGGCGTACCGGCCGCCGTACGACACCTGCGGTGTGCTCGCCTTCATCGGCGCGCGCTGCGTGCGCGGCGTCGAAGCGGTGGATGCGGCGGCGCTGTCGCTGCGCCGCACGCTGACGCTGATGCACCGCGGCGAGCGCCTCGTCGGCTGGCTGGCGGGCCGCTTCGTGCCCGCACGCAGCGAGTTCGAGTTGCAGGTGGCGGCGTCGCTGCTGCCGGCGCTCGGCACGGTGCTCGAACGTGTACGCCAGGGGCTCGATCTCGACGCCGATCCGGCGTTGATCGACAGCGCGCTGGCTGCCGTGCCGGGGCCCGTGGTGCCGGGCATCCGCGTGCCCGCCGGCATGAACGGCTTCGAATCCGCGGTGCGTGTGATCCTCGGCCAGCAGGTCACGGTGGCGGCGGCGCGCACCTTGGTGTCACGGCTGGTCGAGCGCTTCGGCACGCCGATCGACACGCCGCATGCCGACCTGACGCGCTGCTTCCCGGATGCGGCGACGCTTGCCGCGGCGAGCGCAGAAGCCATCGGCACGCTCGGCATCGTGCGCCAGCGTGTCGGCGCGCTGCAAGCGCTGGCGCGCGAAGTGCACGCGGGCCGCATCGACTTGCACCGCGGCGCGCCGCTGCACGCCACGCAGGACGCACTGCGCGAACTGCCCGGCATCGGCGAGTGGACGGTACAGCTGATCGCGATGCGCGCGCTCGCCTGGCCGGATGCGTTTCCCGCCACCGACATCGGCGTCTTGAACGCGCTCGGCACGCGCGATGCGAAGGCGGTGGCGCTACGAGCCGAAGCCTGGCGGCCGTGGCGTTCTTACGCCGTGATGCGGCTGTGGCAAACCCTGGAGAGCGGAACATGACGACGATGACGACGACGCAACCCACGAAGAGTTCGATGACGACGATCACGCAGGCCTTTGGGGGCGTGCCGCTCG
>CADEEN010000379.1 GCA_902826345.1 uncultured Burkholderiales bacterium
TGAACAGGTCGCCACGCTCGCGTTCCAGGTAGTGGCGCAGGATCACGCAGCCGAAGCGCAGGTTGGTCTGCATGTGGAACAGCTTGGCGGCGTCGCCATCGCCGATCAGGCGCGCCCAGAACGGCATGATCTGCATGTAGCCGCGCGCGCCGACGACGCTGATGGCGTACTTGCGAAAGGCGCTCTCGACCTGGATCAGCCCGAGCACCAACTCCGCTTCGAGGCCGGCGCGCTTGCTCTCGTACCAGAGCGTGTTGAGAAACTCGACGCGCGTGTGGCGCTCGCTCTTGTAGCGCTTCAGTTTTTCGCTGACGGCGCCTTGCCAGCGCAGGAACGCCATGCGGTCATCGGTCTTGGCGAACGTCGGTCTGGGAGGCGCCGATGCTGCAATCGCCGCCGACAAGGCCGAGCGCACGGAATCGGCCAGCGGCTCTTCGACCTGCGCGCCGGCCTGCAGCCGGCCGCTCTGCACGGCGAGCGGCAACACGAGCACCGCGCGGCGCGCCAGCATCACGCCGCCAAGCGCGCTTTCAGGAAATCGGCCACGCCGGACACAGGCACCGCAGTGGCCGCCGCGTCGCGCCGGCCCTGATACTCGACCTGGCCTTCCTTCAAGCCGCGGTCGGAGATGATCACGCGGTGCGGCACGCCGATCAACTCCCAGTCGGCGAACATCGCGCCGGGGCGCTCGCCGCGGTCGTCGAGCAGGACGTCGATGCCGAGTTGCGCAAGTTGCGCGTGCAACGCGTCGGCCTGTTGCCTGACGACGTCGCTGCGCTCGTAGCCGATCGGGCAGATGACGACGGTGAACGGTGCCAGCGTGTCGGGCCAGATGATGCCGCGCTCGTCGTGGTTCTGCTCGATCGCAGCGCCGAGGATGCGCGTCACGCCGATGCCGTAGCAGCCCATGATCAGCGGCTGCGGCTTGCCAGTCTCGTCGAGGAAGTTGGCGCTCATCGCCGCGCTGTATTTGGTGCCGAGCAGGAACACGTGGCCGACCTCGATGCCGCGCTGGATCGCGAGCACGCCCTTGCCGTCGGGCGACGGGTCGCCTTCGACGACGTTGCGGATATCGGCGATGACGTCAGGCTCGGGCAGGTCGCGGCCCCAGTTGACTCCGGTCAGATGGAAGTCGACCTCGTTGGCGCCGCAGACGAAGTCGCTCATGTTGGCCACGGTGCGATCGGCGACGATCTTCACCGGCTTCTTCGTGCCGATCGGGCCGAGGTAGCCCGGCGGCGTGCCGAAGTGATCGACGATCTCGGGCACGGTGGCGAAGCGCCAGCCTTTCTTCAGACCTTCGACCTTGCCTGTCTTCACTTCGTTCAGGCTGTGGTCGCCGCGCACGAGCAGCAAGCAGATCTGCAGCTTGACGATATCGCCGGCCTCGTTCTTCTCTTCGGTCGCAAGCACGAGCGACTTGATCGTGCGCTGCAACGGCAGTTTCAGCAGCGCGGCCACGTCTTCGCAGGTGCTCTTGCCCGGCGTCGGCGTCTTGATCATCGCCTCGTGCGACGCGGCGCGCGAAGCCACCAGCGCGACGCCCTCGGCGAGTTCGACGTTGGCCGCGTAGTCGCTCGCCGGGCAGTACGCGATGGCATCTTCGCCGGTGGCGGCGATGACCTGGAACTCATGCGAGGCATCGCCGCCGATCGCGCCGGTGTCGGCGGCGACGGCGCGGTAGGTCAGGCCGAAGCGGTCGAAGATCGCGCCGTAGGCCTTGTACATCGCGTCGTAGCTCTTCTGCGCAGACGGCAGATCGCGGTCGAACGAGTACGCGTCCTTCATCGTGAACTCGCGGCCGCGCATCAGGCCGAAGCGCGGCCGGCGCTCGTCGCGGAACTTGGTCTGGATGTGATAGAAATTCTTCGGCAGCTGCTTGTAGCTGCGCAGTTCCTGGCGCGCGATGTCGGTGATGACCTCTTCGCTCGTCGGCTGGATGATGAAGTCGCGCTCGTGCCGGTCCTTGACGCGCATCAGCTCGGGACCGTATTCCTGAAAGCGCCCGGACTCCATCCACAACTCCGCCGGCTGCACCACCGGCATCAGCAGCTCGACGGCGCCGGCGCGGTTCATCTCTTCACGGATGATCGCCTCGACCTTGCGGATCACGCGCAGCCCCATCGGCATGTAGCTGTAGATGCCGGCGCCGAGGCGCTTGATGAGGCCGGCGCGCATCATCAGGCGGTGGCTCACCACCTCGGCGTCGGCCGGCGCTTCCTTGAGAGTGGAGACGAAGAACTGCGAGGCTTTCATGGGCGTGTGGTGCGAGCAGGCCCGCCGCAGCACGTTGCACAACAAAGCCCCTGATGCGGGAAACCGAGTGATCGCGCGCTACACCGGGCCGGTGCAAAATGAAATCAGTTCAAATATCGAGGTCCGATTATGCTCGACAGGGACGGCTTCAGGCCCAACGTCGGCATCGTCCTGCTCAACGCGCGCAATCAGGTTTTCTGGGGCAAGCGGCTGCGTACTCACTCGTGGCAGTTCCCGCAGGGCGGCATTAATCACGGCGAATCGCCCGAGCAGGCGATGCTGCGCGAGCTGCACGAAGAGGTCGGCTTGCTGCCCGAGCACGTGCAAATCGTCGCGCGCACGCGTGATTGGTTGCGCTACGAGGTGCCTGACCACTACATCCGCCGCGATGCGCGTGGCCATTACAAGGGCCAGAAGCAGATCTGGTTCCTGCTCAGGCTCGTTGGCCGCGACAGCGACTTGAACCTGCGCGCCACCGATCACCCGGAGTTCGACGCCTGGCGCTGGAACGACTATTGGGTGCCGCTCGACGTGGTCATCGAGTTCAAGCGCGGCGTCTACGAGCGCGCGCTGACCGAGCTGTCACGCTACCTGCCGCGGGCAACCACACATCACAACCGCTACCTGCGCTCGGGCATGCGTGGCGTGTTGCGCGATGACGCGCTGCCGCCGGACAGCGTGCACGGCAGCCTGCCCGACGCCGCGGAACCCTGATCGATCATGTCAGTACGAGGTTGTCGCGGTGGATCAACTCGGACTCGGCCGAGTAGCCGAGGATCGATTCGATCTGCGCTGAGGGCTTGCGCGCAATCAAGCGCGTTTCTGCCGCCGAATAGTTGGCCAGGCCGCGCGCGAGCTCGTGGCGCTCGGGCGAGCGCACGGCAATGACATCGCCGCGCGCAAACTCGCCTTCGACCGTGACCACGCCGATCGGCAGCAGGCTCTTGCCTTCGGCGCGCAGCTTGATCACTGCGCCGGCATCGACCGTGACCGAGCCACGAAGCTGCAGATGATCGGCCATCCACTGCTTGCGCGCCGCGAGCTTGGCCGTCGTGGCCACCAAGGCGCTGCCGATCGACTCGCCTGCGGCCAGCCGTAACAGCACGTCGCGCTCGCGGCCCCAGGCGATGACCGTGCTCGCGCCGCTGCGCGCCGCGCGCTTGGCGGCGAGCACCTTGGTCAGCATGCCGCCACGGCCGATCGACGACCCTGCGCCGCCGGCCATGCGCTCCAGCGCCTCGTCGCCGGCGCGGGCGACGTCGATCAACTGCGCGTTCGTGTCCTTGCGCGGATCGGCCGAGTACAGGCCGTGCTGGTCGGTCAGGATCACCAGCACGTCAGCCTCGATCAGGTTGGCCACCAGCGCGCCGAGCGTGTCGTTGTCGCCGAACTTGATCTCGTCGTTGACGACGGTGTCGTTCTCGTTGATCACCGGCAGCGCCTTCATCGCCAACAGCGCGAGCAGCGTCGAGCGCGCGTTGAGGTAACGCTCGCGGTCGGCCAGGTCGGCGTGCGTCAGCAGCACCTGCGCACTGGTGATGCCGTGCTTCGACAGCTGGCTTTCGTACATCTGCACCAACCCCATCTGGCCGACGGCGGCCGCGGCTTGCAACTCCGGCAGCTCGTGCGGACGGATGGTCCAGCCCAGGCGCTTCATGCCTTCGGCGATGGCGCCGCTGGACACCATCACCAGCTCGCGGCCTTCGCGAGCCAGCGCGGCCAGTTGCCGGCACCAGTCGCCGATCGCCTCGGCGTCCAGGCCACGGCCTTCATTGGTGACCAGGCTCGAACCCACTTTGACGACAATGCGCCGCGCATCGCGCAGCACCGCGGCTTCAAGCATCGCGGCGCTCCGCGGCTTCGTCTTCGAAGCGCTCGTCCGGCAACTCGACTTCTCGCGGGCGCGTGGCGGCCACGTGTTCGTAGATCGCATGGGTCAGCGGCTCGAGTCCGCTGCGCGCCAATGCCGAAATTTCGAACACCGGGCCCTTCCACCGAAAACGCTTGACGAAGTCCTTGATCCGCGCCGCCCGCTCTTCAGCCGGCACCATGTCGATCTTGTTGAGCACCAGCCAGCGCGGCTTGGCCGCCAGCGCCGGGTCG
>CADEEN010000380.1:0-3085 GCA_902826345.1 uncultured Burkholderiales bacterium
CCTCGTCGCGCGTACCGACCGCCGCGCCGCCGCGCCCGTCGAGCAGCACGGCGTGCGTGGCCACACGCCACGCCAGGTTCAGATCGTGCAGGCTTGCGACGACGCTGCCGCCGTGCTCTTGCAAGCGCCGCACCAGCAACTCCTGGTGCGACAGATCGAGGTGCGCCGTCGGCTCGTCGAGCAACAGCAGCGGCGCGCCCTGCCACCAGGCGGTGGCGAGCGCCACGCGCTGGCGTTCGCCGCCGGAGAGCGTGCGCACGTCGGACTGCGCGAGCGGCGCCACGTCGAAGCGGTCGAGCAAGGCGCGCAGCGCCGCGCCGCCATCGTCGTCGTCCCGGCGTTGCGCCAGCCGCACCGTCTCCGAAACCGTCGCCGGAAACGGGTCGGTCCAATGCGGCGGGCACCAGGCACGCTCTCGCGCCAGCTCGCCGGGCGGCCACTCGTCGAGCGCGCGGCCGTGCAGCGTCAGCTCGCCATGCGCCGGCAGCAGCAGGCCGGCGAGCGTGGCCAGCAGCGTGCTCTTGCCGGCGCCGTTGGGCCCCAGCAGCACCCAGCGCTCGCCGGGCTCGATGACGGCGTTCAAACCGCTGCACAGCACACGGCCGTGCGTGCCGGCGCGCAGCGACAGCTGATGCAGGGCGAGGCCTTTCACCGCAGGCGTCCTCGCAACAGCAACCAGACGAACGCCGGCACGCCGACGCAGGCCGAGAGCACGCCGACGGGTAGCTGGATCGGTGCGGCCAGCGTGCGCGCCAATGCATCGACGACGACGACGAAGGCTCCGCCGACAAGCGCGCTGGCCGGCAGCAACGCGGCCGACGCGCGCACACCGGCCAGGCGCAAGGCGTGCGGCACGACGAGGCCGACAAAACCGATCGCCCCCGCGGTGGCCACTGCGGCGCCCGTGGCCAACGCCGCCGCCGCGAGCACGACGCGCCGCCGCCGCGCGACGGCCACACCCAAGCTGGCGGCCCACGCGTCGCCGCGCGCGAGCACGTCGAGCTCGTGCGCGCGCGGCAACACGAGCACGAGTGCGATGACGAGCGCGATGGCCGCCGGCCACCACGCGGTGGCGCCGTTCAAATCACCGAGCAACCAGAACACCATGCCGCGCAACTGGCCTTCGGGCGCGAGCGAGAGCATCAGCGCGATGCACGCCGCACAGGCCGAGCCGATCATCACGCCGAGCAGCAAGAGCGTGACCGTGCCTTCGTGCGCATGGCCAGCCATCAGTGCCGTGCGCCGGCCGAGCGCGCGCCACGACAGGCCGAGCAAGAGCGCGGTGGCGATCGCCGCTCCGGCGGCAGCGCCGGCCATCGGCCACCAGACATCGGCGCTATCAACGGGCGCGAACGCCAGCACCGCCAACGCACCGACCGCGGCGCCGCCCGAGACACCGAGCACCGAAGGGTCGGCCAGCGGATTGCGCGTAATGCCCTGCAGCAGCGCACCGGCCAGGGCCAACGCTGCGCCGCTGAAGAAGCCGGAGGCCACGCGCGGCGCACGCACGCCCCACAGGATCTGCGGCTCGACCACCCCCCAGCCGGCCGAGCCCGCCGCCAGGCCGAACGCGAGTGCCGCCAGCGCACACGCGGCCGCGGCAGGCAACCAGCGCGACCAGGGCGAGAGGTCGAGCATGTTCACTCGGTCAGAACGCGTTGCTGTCGAAGCGCACTCCGATCCACGCCTGGCGGCCGGGCGCACCGTAGTCCCTGGCCGGCTCGTAGCGCTTGTCGAAGGCGTTGAGCAACTTCGCTTCGAGACGCCAGCTCGAGGCGAATTGCCAATGCGCTCCGAGATCGAGAAGTTGATACGCCGCGAGTTGCGCGCCGTTCTCGGGCCGTCGGCCGACGGCGTTGACCGTGGCCTGCGCACCCCACGGCGCGGCGTCGTAGCCGAGCGTCGCGTTGCCGGTGTGCGCGGCGCGGCGCACGAGCCGAGTGCCGGTGTTGCGGTCTTTGGCGTCGAGGAACTCGGCGCCGACGCGCCAGCGCCACGCGCCATCAGCGCCTTGCGCCGATAGCGACGTGCCGCGCAAGCGTGCCTTGCTCACATTGGCCGCACAACCGAAGTCGTGGCCGGCGGGGCAGGCGGCCGGGTCCGGTTCATAACCGATGAGCTCGCGCACGCGGTTGTCGAATACGGTGGCCTGCGCGCTCCATCCGCTGCCTTGCCACGCCGCGCCGATCTCGACGCTGCGCGCGCGTTCGGGTTCGATGCTCTCGACGCCGAAGCCGGGAAAGTACAGCTCGTTGAAGCTCGGCGCGCGAAACGCCGTGCCCACTGCCGCACGCAGCGTCCACTGCGGCGCGGCCTGCCACGCGTAAGCGAGCTTGCCCGTCGTTTGCGCGCCGTAAACGTCATGGTCGTCGTGGCGCAGATCGACCTGCCAGCGGTGCAGGTCGATGCGGCCCATCGCGCTGGCGCCGAGCGCGGTGTTGCTGCTGTTGCGAGCCGCGGCGCCGAACGATGACGAGAGCACGCGCACCTCGTTGCGCTCGATCAAGCCCACCAGCGTGGTGTCGCCTGCCAGCGTGATGCTCGGCTGCCACGCGAGCTGTCGCCGCCGCGTGTCGAAGCGGCTGGTCGTGCCGGCGCCGCTGGCCAGCTCGTCGCGGCTCTCGGCCAGCGTGAGTTCGCTGCGCCAGCCGGCGCCGAACGTGGCGCTGTGCGTCAGGGCTGCCAGCTGGGTCTTCAGGCGGTTGCGGAAGTCAGGGCTGGGGTCGGGCAGGAAATCGGGTGGCGCAGAGTCGGCCGAGTCGTACTGCGAGCGCAGCCGCGTGTCCAGCAGGCGCAGGCCGATGCGCTGTGACGGCGTGATCGCGTAGCCGAGCTGTGCGCTGACGCTGCCGCGCGAAAAGCCGTCGGCGTCCGGGTTGTAGCGGCCGAATGCATCGGCCGGGTTGGACACGGCTGACACGCCGTCGCTGGCTTCGCGCGAGAGCGACAGCGCCAGATCGAAGTCGCCGACGACGCCGCTCACGCTGCCCTGCACTTCGCTCGATGCATAGCGGCCTGCATGCACGGACGCCTGCACGCGCGGCGCGCCGCGCTGGCCGCGCTGGGCGAACACCTGCACCACACC
>CADEEN010000380.1:3095-4342 GCA_902826345.1 uncultured Burkholderiales bacterium
GGGCGGGTGCGGGGGCCGCGCAGCACTTCGATGCGCTCGATGGCGGCCAGGCCCAAGGCTTCGAGCGCCGCCTGGCCGAGCGTGGCCGAGCCGATGCGCACGCCGTCGATCAGCACGACGGTGTTGGCCATCGACGCGCCGCGGATGAAGATGCCCGCGGCTTGCCCGGGCCCGCCGGTGCGCGAGAGCTGCACGCCGGCGAAGTCGCGCAGCACGTCTTCGAGCGCGCTGCCGGCGGCGCTGCGCAATTGGGCTTCGTCGATGACGACGACATCGGCGAGCACCTGCGACAGCGGCACCGGCACGCGGTTGGCGGTGACGACCACCTGCTGGGCGGTCGGCGTCGGGTTGGAGGTGGGTTGTGCTCGGGTGGCAGGCGCCAGTGCGCCAAAGCAAAGCAGCGCTGCAAGAGCGCTCGGAGTGCGGATGGACATGAGAATGAAAAGGCCCGGTCGAGGTGCGCGCCGGCTTCCCCGCCAGCACACACGTTTGGCGTGGTTGCTTAGCGCAACCACGCCCCCTGCTGGCCGGTATCCGGGCTGGCGCAGCAACCCGTGTGGCCTTCCCAGAGCGACTGCTTTGCTCCAGTGGCCGTTCGACACGAGCGGGAGGCGGTGAGACCTCCGTGCGCTTACCGTTGCGGGGGCAGCTCGGGTTGGTGTTGCCACGAAGTGGCTTCACTTCCCGATTCCCGTTTACCCCGAGCCGCCGAGATCGACGGCCCAGGCACCAACGAATCGGATGGTAGCAGCGCGACGTATCATCTCGCGCACCACCTGCAAGCCCCTTCTCATGGCCACGCTGCAAGACCTCGCCACGCGCATCGACCGTCTGCTGTTGCGGCACTCGGAGTTGGAGCGCACCAACAAGCTGTTGCTCGAACAAGTCGCGTCGCTCAGCGGCGAGCGCGACAGTCTGAAGTCACGCCTCGCGGCGGCGCGCACGCGCATCGACACGCTGCTCGAACGCCTGCCTGCGACCGACGGCAAGGAAGAATCATGAAGCAGATGGAAGTCACCATCCTCGGCCAGAGCTACATCCTGTCCTGCCCTGAAGGCGGTGAAACGTCGCTGCTGTCCGCCGTGGCGCTGGTGGACAACGAAATGAGCGCAATCCGCGATGCCGGAAAAGTCAAGGCGCGCGAGCGCATGGCGGTGCTGGCGGCGTTGAATCTGGCGTACCAACTCGCCGATCGGCCCGGCGCGCCACCACCGCAAAAAGCATCGGCGTCAGCAGCGCCAAGCAAT
>CADEEN010000381.1 GCA_902826345.1 uncultured Burkholderiales bacterium
GGCCGCTCGGCCAGATCGGCCCGGCGACCGCGCTCGTGCATGCCGACGCGCAGGCGCACGACCTGGCGGAGTTGCTCGACGACCTGTCGGCGCGCACGACCAGCGGCTACCTGTTCGGCGGCGTGGCGGCGTCGCGCACGCGCAGTTGCCAGATTGCCGAGGGCGTGTTCGAGGGCGGGCTGTCGGGCGTGGCCTTCACGCGCGATGTCGGCATCGTCTCGCGCGTGACACAGGGGTGCCAGCCGATCGGGCCGCGCCGCCAGATCACCGCCGCCGAGCGCAACGTCGTCACCGAACTCGACGGCCAGCCGGCGCTGCAATGCCTGCTCGAGGACCTGAAGCTGACGTTGGACGAGCCAAGGCAGGCGATGCTGTCTCTGCGGGAAACGCTGGTCGGCCTGGCCGCGCCGCGCGCGCCGTTGCCGGTGCAAGCGACGACGGCATCTGCACAAACACGCCACCGCGCCTTCGGCGACGACGTGCGCGTGCGCCACCTGGTCGGCCTCGACCCCGGGCGCAACGGCATTGCGGTGGCCGACATGGTGGAGTCCGGCATGACGCTGGCGTTCTGTCACCGCGACGTGGCCGCCGCGCGGCGCGACCTGACGCGCATCTGCGCCGAAATTCGCGAGGAGCTGGCGCCGGAGCCGGCCGAGCTGGCGACCAGCGCCGCATCGGCGCGCGGCGCGCCCGACGACGGCGCCTGGCGCATCCGCGGCGCGGTCTACGTCAGCTGCGCGGGGCGCGGCGGGCCGCACTTCGGCGCGCCGTCGGCCGAACTGCAAGTCATCCGCCACGCACTCGGCGACGTGCCGCTGGCCGGCTTCTTCGCCGGCGGTGAGATCGGGCACCAGCATCTGTACGGCTACACGGGCGTGCTGACGGTGTTCACTGGAGAGGCTTGAGGCGATTGCTGCGCGCCGCGCAAAGGCGTGCGCAAGCGCAGTGCGCGAGTCGTTGATCGCGGCCCGGTAAAGTGGGGTGACGATGAACGCACCTTTGCCCCTGGCCGCGACCGAGCGCATGCAACGCCAACAAACCGTGGTCGCTGCGCTCGCCGCCGTGCTGCCATCGCATGCGCTGCTCTGGCAAGGCGAGGACACGGTGCCTTATGAGTGCGACGGCCTGACCGCTTATCGCCAGTTGCCGCTGGCGGTGGCGCTGCCGGAGACCGAAGCGCAGGTCGCCGCGGTGTTGAAGGCCTGCCATGCGCTGCGAGTGCCGGTCGTGGCGCGCGGCGCCGGCACCGGGCTGTCGGGTGGGGCGATGCCGCATCCGATGGGCGTGACATTGGCGCTGGCCAAGTTCAACAAGATCGTCAAGCTCGACAAGGTCTCGCGCACGGCGGTCGTGCAGTGCGGCGTGAGAAACCTCGCGATCAGCGAGGCGGCGGCGCCGCTCGGGCTGTACTACGCGCCCGATCCGTCGTCGCAGATCGCCTGCACGATCGGCGGCAACGTCGCAGAAAACTCCGGTGGCGTGCATTGCCTGAAGTACGGCCTGACGCTGCACAACGTCTTGAAGGTGCGTGGCTTCACGGTAGAGGGCGAGCCGGTCGAGTTCGGCTCCGATGCGCTCGACGCGCCGGGGCTCGATCTGCTGCCGTTGGTCGTCGGCAGCGAAGGCATGCTCGCGGTGACGCTCGAAGTCACCGTCAAGCTGGTGCCGAAACCACAACTCGCGCGCTGCATCATGGCCAGCTTCGACGACGTGCGCAAAGCCGGCGACGCGGTGGCGGCGATCATCGCCGCCGGCATCATTCCCGCGGGCCTGGAAATGCTCGACAAGCCGATGACGGCCGCCGTCGAAGACTTCGTGCATGCGGGCTACGACCTCAGCGCCGAAGCGATCCTGCTCTGCGAGTCCGACGGCACGCCGGAAGAAGTGGCCGAGGAGATCGCCCGCATGCAGGCGGTGCTCGAACGCTGCGGCGCGACGCGCATCGAAGTCAGCGCCGACGAAAAGCAGCGGCTGAAGTTCTGGAGCGGACGCAAGAACGCGTTCCCGGCGAGCGGCCGCATCAGCCCCGACTACATGTGCATGGATTCGACGATCCCGCGCAAACGTTTGGCCGACATCCTGATTGCCATTGGGCAGATGGAGAAGAAGTACGGCCTCAAATGCTGCAACGTCTTCCATGCCGGCGACGGCAACCTGCACCCGCTGATCCTGTTCGACGCCAACGACCCGGACCAGTTGCACCGCTGCGAATTGTTCGGCGCCGACATCCTCGAGACCAGCGTGGCGATGGGCGGCACCGTCACCGGCGAGCATGGCGTCGGCGTCGAGAAACTGAATTCGATGTGCGTGCAGTTCACGCCGGACGAGCGCGCGCAGATGGAAGGCGTCAAGCAGGCGTTCGATGCCGCCGGCACGCTGAACCCGGGCAAGGTGATCCCGACGCTGCAGCGCTGCGCCGAGTACGGGAAGATGCATGTGAAGAAAGGCCTCTTGCCCTTTCCCGAACTGGAGCGCTTCTGAACGTGGAAGCGCAACTCGCCCGGCTCGTCGATCAAATCCAGACCGCTCGCGCATCGAAGGGCGCGCTGCGTATCGTCGGCGGCGGCACGAAGGACTTTTATGGCAACCTGCTGCACGGCGAGTGGCTCGACGTCAAGCCGCTCGCGGGCATCAGCAACTACGAACCGAGCGAGCTCGTCGTCACCGTGCGCGCCGGCACGCTGCTCGAAGAACTCGAAGCCGCGCTCGCCGAGCAAGGCCAACACCTGGCGTTCGAGCCGCCGCGCTACGTGGCGCGCGGCACGGTCGGGGGTATGGTGGCCGCGGGCCTGGCCGGCCCGGCGCGCGCTGCGGCCGGCGGCGTGCGCGACCACGTGCTCGGCGCGACGCTGGCGAATGGCAAGGGCCAGGTGCTGACTTTCGGCGGCCAGGTGATGAAGAACGTCGCCGGCTACGACGTGAGCCGCGCGCTCGCCGGCTCGATGGGCACGCTCGGTGTGATCTGCGAGGTGTCGTTGAAGGTGCTGCCGATCGCGGTGGCCACGGCGACGATCCGCTTCGAGTGCGATCAACCCGCGGCGCTGAAACGCCTGAATGCCTGGGGCGGCGAGCCGCTGCCGATTTCCGCCAGCGCGTGGTGGAGCGGCATGCTCGTGCTGCGCTTGTCCGGCGCACGCGCTGCCGTCGAATCGGCGCAGCGTCAACTCGGCGGCGACGTCATCGACGCTCCGCTGGCCGCCGCGTTCTGGCGTGGCCTGCGCGACCATGGCGACGAGTTCTTCGCCACGGCGGCCAGGGCCGAGGACAAGGGCGCCGCGCTGTGGCGCTTGTCGGTGGCGAGCACGGCGCCGCCGGTCGCGCTGCAAGGCGAGCAGTTGATCGAGTGGGGCGGCGCGCAACGTTGGCTGTGCAGCAACGCGAGTGCCACGCTGGTGCGCGACGCCGCAGCCCAAGCCGGTGGGCACGCGACGCTGTTTCGCGGCAAGGATAAAAGCGCCGGTGCGTTCCATCCGCTGACGCCGGCCGTGGAAAAAATCCATCGCGCGCTGCGCGACAGCTTCGACCCGGATCGCGTCTTCAACCGTGGCCGCCTGTATGCCGACCTGTGACGCCGCAACGATGGGCGACGAGTGCAGCGTGGCCGGCATGCAGAGCTACTACGCGCGGCGGGCGGCAGAATACGAGCGCATCTACGCCAAGCCCGAGCGGCAAGCCGACCTGCGCGCGTTGCAAGACTGGCTGCCGGAGCACTTTGCCGGCCGTCGCGTGATCGAGGTCGCTTGCGGCACCGGCTGGTGGACACCGTTCGCCGCACGCGGCGCGCTCGACTGGCTGGCCACCGATGTCAACGACGAGACGCTGGCAATCGCCCGCAGCAAGACGCTGCCTGCGTGCGTGCGACTCGGCGCGGCCGATGCCTACACGCTCGAAGGCGTCGCAGGCCCGTTCGATGCGGCCTTTGCCGGCTTCTGGTGGTCGCACGTGCCGCTGTCGCGCTTGCCGTCATGGCTCGAAACGCTGCACGCGAAACTGCGACCCGGCGCGCGCATCGTCTTCATCGACAACGTTTATGTCGACGGCAGCAGCACCCCGATCGCGCGCCGTGACGCCGACGGCAACAGCTTCCAGCAACGCACGCTCGCCGACGGCAGCACGCACGAGGTGCTGAAGAATTTTCCGCAACGAGAGCAAGCCGTGGCCGCGATCGGACCTCGCGCGCGCAACGCGCAGTGGCATCGGTGGCAGCACTACTGGGCCTTGCGCTACGACCTCGATGGACCCCCACGCACGCTGCGTTCGCTGCCCCCCGAGGGGGCGCAGGTCGCCTTGGGGCGGCCCGGCGGCAGACCTGACT
>CADEEN010000382.1 GCA_902826345.1 uncultured Burkholderiales bacterium
CACGCCGCGTACCACGCTGTCGCTCGATCTGCGCAAGCGGGACGGCGCGGCCATCCCCGCGCCCGGCGCGGCGCTCGAGGCGGCGCGGCTCTTCGAGGCGGCGCGCGGGCTCGCCGACGCGCACGTCGAAGGGCTCGTCGCGGCGTCGTTCGGGGCGACGGCGCCGGTCTCCTTCGAGCGCTTCGTCGACGCGGTCGTCGCGTCGGGCTGCAGGGGATCGAACGTGGCCAGCGTCACGCGGCGGTGAGTCGCGGCCGAGTGATAGACCGCCGCCTGCACGCGCAGGTTGGCGAGGTACTCGCGCGCGGTGTTCTCGAGCGGCGTCCCGTGCTGCAGGTGGGCGACGACATGGCGTTGCAGCGCCTCGCAGGCGCCGCCGCCGAAGGTGTCGTCCGGGCCGCGGTCATAGACATGCTCGGCTTCGGCGCCGTGGTGCGGCTTCCACCACAGACGCGCTTCACCGTCCAGGCGCAGCACACCGGCGGCGCCTTCGATCCAGGCTTCGCCCATGGTGCGGCGCGGGTTGCTCGACACATGGTCGTTGAGGCGGTTGCCGTCGAACAGGCCGCTGGCGCCGCCCTTGAATTCGAAGACGATCACGCCCGCGTCTTCACCGGCGATCACCGGGTTCAGGCGGCGCAGCGACGCGTACACCGCATCGACGTCACCGACGAGGTAGCGGAAGGTGTCGATCCAGTGGATCGCCGTTTCCTTGACGAGCAGCTGCGGCATCTGCTGGAAGTACGGTTGGCGATCGAGATAAGCGCGTGGGCCCTGGCCGTCGCCGGGGCGCAGGCGAAAGGCGACGCCGTGCAACGCGCCGAGCCGGCCGGCATCGATCAACCGCTTGGCTTCGCGGTACCAGGGTTGCCAGCGGATGTTCTCGTGCACGACGAGCGGCACGTCGGCGGCTTCGGCGCATTCGGTGATGGCCAGCGCATCGGCAAAGTCGCGGCCGAACGGCTTCTGGCAGATCACCGGAATGCGCGCGGCGACGCACAGCGAAACGAAGCCGTGGTGCGTCTCGGGCGGCGTGATGATGTCGACCAGATCGGGCCGCGTCGACGCCAGCGCTTCCGCCAGCGTGGCGAACACCGCGCCGATGCCGAAGCGCTCGGCCAGCGCCTGCGCCTTGGCCGGATCGCGGTTGACGATGCCCACGCACTCGGCCTCGGCGATGCGTTGCCAGCCGAGGTACTGGAACTGGCTGAAGTAGCCGGCGCCGACGCCGAGCACGCGCAGCTTGCTCACGCTGGGCTGCTCACAGGTTGGAAGCGATCGCTGCAGCGATCGCCGCCGTGCCGTCGTGTCCGCCGAACTCGTACGGCACGATCCGGCGCGACGCGAACACGGCATCGACCGCCGCCTCGATGCGGCGCGCGGCGGCGGCCAGCGGCGGCATGGCGTGGCGGTCGGCGAGCCAATCGAGCATCAGCGCCGCCGACAGGATGGTGGCCGTCGGGTTGGCCTTGCCCTGGCCGGCGATGTCGGGCGCCGAGCCGTGGCAGGGTTGGAACAGGCCGTGGCGATCGCCGACGTCGGCTGACGGCGCCATGCCCATGCCGCCGACGAGCGCCGCGGTCTGGTCGGACAGGATGTCGCCGAACATGTTTTCGGTGACGAGCACGTCGAACGTCCACGGCTTGCGCACGAGGTCGAGCGCGGTCGCGTCGATGTAGTGGTGGCGCGCCTCGATGTCGGGGAAGGCAGCGGCGCGCTCGTCGAAGATCTTGCGGAAGAAGGCCATCGAGACGAAGACGTTGGCCTTGTCGACGCAGGTCACGATCCCGGGTCGGCCGCGCTGTTGGCGCTGCTGCGCCAGCTTGAAGGCGAAGTCGTGCACGCGCTCGCTGCCGCGGCGGGTGATGACCATCGTGTCGCGGGCCTCGCGGTCGCCTTCGATCACGCCCTTGCCGCGCGAGGCGAACAGGCCCTCGGTGGATTCGCGCACCACGACCAGATCGATGTCCTTGGCGCGTGGATCGGCCAGCGGCAGGCGCACGCCGGGAATCGCGCGCGCGGGGCGCACACCGGCGTAGAGATCGAGCTCGACGCGCAGGTCGAGTTGCGGCGCGATCTCGGTGCCGTCGGCATAGCGGATCTCGGGCCAGCCCATCGCGCCGAACAGGATCGCATCGGCGCGGCGCGCCGCTTCGAGCGTGTCGCGCGGCAAGGCCTCGCCGCTGGCGCGAAAGTGCTGCGCACCGGCCGGATGCTCGCCGAAGCGAAACGAAAACGGCGCGCCCTGCGCCACGCGTTCGAGCAACGGCAACGTGGCCGCGATGACCTCGACACCGATGCCGTCGCCGGGCAGAACGCAAATGTCGAAAGTTGAGCTGCTGGTCACGTCGGTTCTTTCAAGTTCAAAGCTGTTGCAGGCGGTAGTGCTCGAAGATCGCGATCAGCTCGGCATTGGCCCGGGCGCGGTGCGCGCGCGTCACTGCAACGGCGCCTTCGACGTCACCGGCGCGCAGGCGATCGACCATGCGCATGTGCTCCTTGGTCGAGTTCACCGGCTTGGGCCGCAGGCGCAGCGTGAACATGCGCGCGCGGTGGGCGCGGTCCCAATAGTTCAGCACCGTGGCCTGCAACTGCCGGTTGCCGGCGAGCTCGAGAAAGTGCGCATGAAAGCGCTCGTCGGCTGCCGCCCAGGCATCGAGGTCGTCGGCGCGCAGCGCCTTGTCCATCGCCTTGTTGGCGTCGATCAGCGGCTTCAGCTCGGCCTCGCTCGGTTGGCGTTGCGCCAGCAGTTCGGCGGCCATGCATTCGAGCGCGGTCAGGATCTGGTAGATCTCGCGCATGTCGGTCGGTGACACCGGCAGCACGCGCAGGCCGTGGCGCGGAATCACTTCGACCAGGCCTTCGTTGCGCAGCCGCATGATGGCCTCGCGCACCGGCGTGCGGCTCATGCCCAGCGCCAGCGCGACCTCCTGCTCGAGCGCGCGATGACCCGGCGGCCAGACGTTGTCGAGGATGCGCTGGCGGATTTGCTGGTACGCCGCATCGACGAGCGACGCGCTCGCG
Organism: uncultured Burkholderiales bacterium; assembly: GCA_902826345.1. GTDB lineage: Bacteria > Pseudomonadota > Gammaproteobacteria > Burkholderiales > Burkholderiaceae_C > CADEEN01. The sequence goes on from CADEEN010000382.1 coordinate 3,025, forward strand.
ATCACGGCTTGCACGTTCGAGGGTTTGGCGCTCATGCAAACTCCCAATGCGCCGGCGCCACGCCGGCCACCGGCAGCCGCACCGATTCGAGATGCTCGCCGAGCAGACAGCCGAGCACGGCGGTGCGCCGGTCAGCGCCGGCAAAGGCGATGCTCGAGATGTTGCGCAGGCGCTGGCTGCGGATGCCGTCGAGGTGCGGCCGGTCCATCTGTCCAGCCTCGAACGCGGCCTCGACCCAAGCCAGGTACTCGGCATCGGCGTCTTCGAGCCAGACGGTGGCGGCGCCGGCCGGGGCGACGCGGATCAGGCGGTTGCTGACGATGCTGACGACCCAGACCTGCCCTTCTACGTCGAACGCCAGGCCGTCGGGGAAGGTGCCGGCGCCGAACTCGCAAACCACTTCCTTCGCGCCGAGCGAGCCGTCGTCGCGAATGGGCAGGCGCGACAAGCGGCGGCCGAAAGTTTCGTTGACATACAACCAGCGCCCGCTCGGGTGCAGCGCGACCTCGTTGGTGTAGCCCAAGCCGTCGGCGACGATGCGCGCGCCGCGTGCATCGACACGGACGATGAAGCCGTCGTTGCAGCTGCGGCGGTAGCCGAGCGCGCGCGGCTGCAGCCGGGTGCTGACGGTGATCCAGGCATCGCCATCGCTGTCGAGCAGCACGAAGTTGGTCGGCGGCAGGTCGGCGCCGTCCACCGCCAGCAGCCACGGCGTCACCTCGCCATCGCGGGTCAGCCGGTACACCCCGCCCTCGGCCGCGCCGAGATGGGTGACGAGGAAAGAGCCGTCACGCTGCAGCGCAATGCCGTTGGGCTTGAGCACCAGGCCGTCGGGGCCCGGGCCGCTGTAGAGGGCCTGGCTGCCGTCGGGGCGGATGTGGGCGACGCCGCCGCGCCAATCGGCGGTGAACAAGTCGCCCGCGCGCGTGGCCAGCACGCATTCGGGCCGCACGAGCGCGGCGCCCAACGGCGTGTCGGCGAGCTGAAGTGGGCAGGTGGTTGCCGGCAACGCATTCATCTACGTATACGTTAATGCACGCGGCAACGGATGGACACGGGGTTAACCCCGCCGCGGATCAGGGGTCGAACGGCAAGCCGACGTAGTTCTCGGCCATCGCGGTCGTGGCCGCGCGCGACGACACGAGGTAGGCCAGTTCGGCCTGCTGCAGGCGCTGGCCGATGGCGCCGGTCTCGGGCAACTTGTGCATCAGCGAGGTGAACCACCACGAGAAGCGTTCGGCTTTCCAGATGCGCGCCAAGCAGCACTCGGAGTAGC
>CADEEN010000383.1 GCA_902826345.1 uncultured Burkholderiales bacterium
CCTTCACGGCCACGGCCGTCACCCACCGCACGCCGCCTGGCCCGGCGGCGCCCGTGTCGCGCTGCAGTTCGTCCTCAACTACGAAGAGGGCGGCGAGAACTCGGTGCTGCATGGCGATGCCGGCAGCGAGCAATTCCTTTCCGAGATGTTCAATCCGCCGGCCTTCGCGGCGCGGCACCTGAGCATGGAGGGCATCTACGAATACGGCTCACGCGTCGGCGTCTGGCGCCTGCTGCGCGAGTTCGAGAGACGCGGCCTGCCGCTGACGGTGTTCGGCGTGTCGATGGCGCTCGAGCGCTGCCCCGAGGTGACGGCGGCCTTCGTCGAACACGGCCACGAGATCGCCTGCCACGGCTGGCGCTGGATCTCGTACCAGAATGTCGATGAAGCCACCGAGCGCGAGCACCTGGTGCGCGGCATGGAGATCATCGAGCGCCTGACCGGTCGACGCCCGCTGGGCTGGTACACCGGGCGCGACAGTCCGAACACGCGCCGCCTGGTGGCCGACTTCGGCGGCTTCGAGTACGACAGCGACTATTACGGCGACGACCTGCCGTTCTGGCTTCAGGTGAAGAAGAGCGACGGCGGGCTGGCCCCCCACCTGGTGCTGCCCTACACGCTGGACTGCAACGACATGCGTTTCGCGCTGCCGCAGGGTTATTCGCATGGCGACGAGTTCTTCGAGTACCTGCGCGACGCCTTCGATGTTCACTATGCCGAAGGCGACGAGCGCCCCTCGATGATGAGCATCGGCATGCATTGCCGCCTGCTCGGCCGCCCCGGGCGCCTGCGCTCGCTGCAACGCTTCCTCGACCATGTGCAGCAGCATGATCGCGTCTGGGTCGCACGCCGCATCGACATCGCGCGCCACTGGAAAGCGACGCACCCTTTCGACCCCGCCACCGCCTTCATCTGGGAGTGAGCTCATGGCCACCCTGACCCTCGAACAGATCAACGCCGCCACGGCACGCGAGTTCGTCGCGCTGCTCGACGGAACCTACGAACATTCGCCGTGGGTCGCCGAGCGCGCCGCGGCGCAACGGCCCTTCGCCAGCCTGGTGCATCTGAAGCTCGCGCTGGCCCAGGTGGTGCGCGAAGCCGGCCGCGACACTCAGGTCGCGCTGATTCGCGCCCACCCCGAACTCGCCGGCAAGGCGATGCTCAGCAAGACGCTGACGGCCGAATCGACCCATGAACAGGGCAAGGCTGGCCTGACCGACTGCACGGCAGACGAGTTCGCGAAGATCCAGCAACTCAACACCGACTACAACGCCAGGTTCGGCTTCCCCTTCATCCTCGCGGTGCGCGGCCCGCGCGGCCTGGGTTTGAACAAGGCCGAGATCGTCGCCACCTTCGAGCGGCGCGTGGGCAACCACCCCGACTTCGAACTCGCCGAGTGCCTGCGCAACATCCACCGCATCGCCGAGATGCGCCTGAACGACAAGTTCGGCCACACGCCCGAACTCGGCAACCTGGTGTGGGACTGGGCCGAGCGCCTTGCCAGCAACAGCGACCCCGGCTACGCCGAGCGCGGCGAGCTCACCGTGACCTACCTGACCGACGCGCACCGCGCCTGCGCGCAGCGCCTGGCGCACTGGATGCGCGCCGACTGCGGCTTCGACGAGGTCGAGATCGACGCGGTGGGCAATGTCGTAGGCGTCTATCACGGCAGCGATCGCAACGCCAAACGCCTGCTCACCGGCAGCCACTACGACACCGTGCGCAACGGCGGCAAGTACGACGGGCGCCAGGGCATCCTGGTGCCGATGGCCTGCGTGCGCGAGCTGCACCGCCAGGGCCGGCGCCTGCCCTTCGGCTTCGAGGTCGTCGGCTTCGCCGAGGAGGAAGGCCAGCGCTACAAGGCGGTGTTCCTCGGATCGGGCGCGCTGACCGGCCACTTCGACATGCGCTGGCTCGAGCAGAAGGACGCCGACGGCATCACGATGCGCGAGGCGATGGTGCACGCCGGCCTGTGCATCGACGACATCCCCAAGCTGCAGCGCGACGCCTCGAAATATCTCGGCTTCGTCGAGACGCATATCGAGCAGGGCCCGGTGTTGAACGAGATCGACCTGCCGCTGGGCATCGTGACCTCGATCAACGGCAGCGTGCGCTATGTCGGTGAAATCGTCGGCATGGCCAGCCATGCCGGCACCACGCCGATGGACCGCCGCCGCGACGCCGCCACCGCAGCCGCCGAACTCGCCCTGTTCGTGGAAAAGCGCGGCGGCGCGGTGCCCCACCTCGTCGCTACGGTCGGCATGCTCGAGGTGCCCAACGGCTCGATCAACGTCGTGCCCGGGCGCTGCAAATTCAGCCTCGACATCCGCGCCACCACCAACGAGGTGCGTGACGCCTGTGCCGACGATATCCGCGCCGAGCTGCAACGCATCTGCGAACGCCGCGGCCTGCACTTCAAGCTCGAGGAGACCATGCGCGCCGCCGCCGCGCCTTCGGCGCCGGCCTGGCAGCAGCGCTGGGAACGCGCGGTGCAAACGCTCGGCCTGCCGCTGTATCGCATGCCCAGCGGCGCCGGCCACGACGCGATGAAGATGCACGAAGCCATGCCACAGGCGATGCTGTTCATGCGCGGCCTGAACGCCGGCATCAGCCACAACCCGCTCGAGTCGATCACCAACGACGACACCGACCTGTGCGTGCGCGCCTTTCAGAACCTGCTCGACCAACTTGCCACGGAACTCGCATGACCACCCCTGCCCAATACGCCGCGCTCGACGCCTGGATCGACGCCCACTTCGACGAGGAAGTGCGCTTCCTGCAAGAGCTGGTGCGCGTGCCCACCGATACGCCGCCCGGCAACAACGCGCCGCACGCGGAGCGCACGGCACAGCTGCTGAAGGCCATCGGCTTCGAGGCCGAGCAGCACGCCGTCCCAGCGGCCGACGTGAAGGCCGCCGGCCTCGAGACGATCACCAACCTGGTGGTGCGGCGCAAGTACGGCAGCGGCCGAACCATTGCGCTGAATGCCCATGGCGACGTGGTGCCGCCCGGCGAGGGCTGGACTCATGATCCGTATGGCGCTGAAGTGGCCGACGGCAAGCTCTACGGTCGCGCCGCCGCCGTCAGCAAGTGCGACTTCGCCACCTTCACCTTCGCCACCCGCGCCCTCGAAGCGCTGAAGGCGCCGCTCGAAGGCGGCGTCGAGCTGTACTTCACCTACGACGAGGAGTTCGGCGGCGAACTCGGCCCGGGCTGGTTGCTCGGCAAGGGCCTGGTCAGGCCAGACCTGTTGATCGCCGCGGGCTTCAGCTACCAGGTGGTCACCGGCCACAACGGCTGCCTGCAGATGGAAGTCACGGTGCACGGCAAGATGGGCCACGCCGCGGTGCCCGACACCGGCGTCGATGCGCTGCAAGCCGCGACGCTGATCCTCAATGCGCTGTACCGCCAGAACACGCTCTACAAACAGGTCAGCAGCGGGGTCAAGGGCATCACGCACCCGTACCTCAACGTCGGCGAGATCCACGGCGGCACCAACACCAACGTCATCCCGGGCAAGGTGGTGTTGAAGCTCGACCGCCGCATGATCCCCGAAGAGAACCCGGCCGAGGTCGAAGCGACGCTGCGCCGCGTCATCGCCGACGCCGTGAAGCACTCGCCCGGCATCGCGGTCGAGATCAAACGCATTCTGCTGGCCAATGCGTTGAAGCCGCTGCCCGGCAACCAGGCGCTGGTGCAGGCCCTGTGCCAACACGCCAGCGCTGTCTTCGGCGAGCCGATCGAGGCTTCGGGCACACCGCTGTACACCGACGCGCGCCTGTTCAGTGAGCGCGGCATCCCGGCCGTGCTCTATGGCTGCGGCCCGCGAACGGTGCTGGAGAGCAACGCCAAGCGGGCCGACGAACACATCGATCTCGAAGACCTGCGCCGAGCCACCAAGGTGGTGGCGCGAACGCTGGCCGATCTGCTGACCTGATCGCCGCCACAAGGACGCCGCGCGATGCCGCAGCTGGATGACGAACCCACGCTGGCAACCTTTGCGGCGCCGGGTGGGAGAGCGCCTGTCGGATCAACTCGTCGGCCGACTTTGTGGCCCTTTCGAGCCGTGATGACGAGCAGCGGCCAGAAGGCCACCGCACGGGCGTACGCGCAGAAAGCGCGCGCGCCTTGTGAATTGCCGCTCGGGCGGCTCACGATTTGCCGGTCAAGACCCGCGTTATGGGTCATCCGACACCGGCCGCGCGCTCTGCAGCGCCGACAGGTCGAGCACGCGAACTCCCCCGTACTCGACGCGGATCCAGCCGCGCTGCTGCAGCTTTGTCAGCGCCTCGTT
>CADEEN010000384.1 GCA_902826345.1 uncultured Burkholderiales bacterium
CTGGAACAGCGCCACGGTGACGTTGTCGTAGGGCAGGCTCGGCAGCGCGTTGATGACCAGCGACTTGATGTTGCCCACGCGCGAATTCAGATCGACGCCGGCGCGGTGCTTGATAAACACCGACGCCGACGACGGCAGCGGCTTGTCGGCCAGCGGATCGCGCTCGGGCAACGACAGGTGCACGCGCGCCGCGACCACGCCGTCGATGTTCGACAGCGTGTGGGCGATCTCCTGCGACAGCGCGTGATTGAGCCGCGCCCGGTCTTCGAGCGGCGACGAGCCGAAGCCTTCTTTCTTGAAGACCTGGCCCAGCGTGTCGTAGCCCTCACGCGGCAGGCCGTGCGCGCGCAGCACCTCGATGGCCTGCGAGAACGACTCGCGCGGCGCCATCACCGCAAACGTGCCGCCGTCTCGCGACTTTTTCCCGGCCTCGATGCCGCTGCTGCGCAGCACCGCCGTCATCTCGTTGGCCTGGCGCTGCGACAACTGCGCGTACAGCTCCTGCTCGCCGCAGGCGGCCAGCAGCAGCGCGGCAGCGCCGAGGATGCAACGCTGTGTCAGGGCTTTCATGGCGCCTCCCGCGTCCGGTTTCACGACTGCTGCTTGAACAACTGCTGCAGCCCATCGGAGGTGCGATTGGCCGCGTTGGCGGTGAGCTGGCACTGAAACATGAACTCGTGCGACTTGACGGTCAGCGCGACCATCTCGCCCGGCGTCAGCGACGCGCCCGAGGCCATCGCGGTTTGCGCCTGCGTGGCCAGCGCGTGGGCCGCGCCGTCGATGTGCGTCAGCGGCTGGAACAACACCGCCATCGCCTGCCCCGGCGCGCGCGCCGGGTCGACGGCATCGATGTTCACCGGCGCGGTCTGGAAGCCGTGGGCCTGCGCCTCGCGGGCGCGCATCAGTGCGCCCTCGAACGCGCCGACGTCGGTGAGCGAGGCGCCGTAGCCCAGACGCGCTACCGGATGGATGGGAGAGGCGTCGTTGACGACGGCGCTGGCGATCGCTTCGGTCATCTCTTTCTCCTCGAACCGTCGTTCAGGACTTCTGCGCCATCGTCTTCAGCGCTTCGCCGGTGGACGACAAGGCGGTGTGCGAGCTGTTGGCCAGAAAACTCATCTTCATCGACTCGGCGGTCATCAGCGTCATCGTCGACGGCTGGTCGTCGCCGCCGCTGATGCGCCCGGCCAGGGTCTCCAGCGAGCCGGCCTGTTTGTCGAGCGTCTGCCCCCAGGCTTCGGCCATCGCCTGGTACCAGCTGCCGGCCTGGCTGTCTTTCTTCGCCGTCAGCGGGGCGGTGGCGAGCAGGGACAGCGGGTTGATGTGGTCATTCATGTCGATCTCCTTGGCGGTAAAGGCGACGATTGCGCGACGGTCAAAACGGCAATGGCGTCAAGACACCATTGATCTCGAGCAGCACCTGCTGCTTGTCGATGGCGGAGATGCGATGGCCGGTGGGCAACATCGCACCTTTGAAATAACGGGTGCCGTCGGCGGTGACGACGTACGGCGGATCGCCGGGCACGATCGAGGCCACGCGCTTGCCCGGGTCGTTGAGCGGCACGCCGCGCGTGTCGGGCGGCGGTAGCGTGTTGGCCATCTCCAGCTTCTGCAGGCCCGGCACGTCGCGCTGCGCGGCGGCGCGCACCGGTTCGAGCGTCGACGGATCGGCCACGCTGGTGGCCACGCGCAGCACGCCGGGCGACAGCGCCTGCACCTTGGCGCTGATGCCGTGGGTGCGAAAGACGTCGCGCACCTGCTCGGCCGTCTCGTCGCCGACCCAGGCCTGCCACTGCGCGGGCAGCACCGACTGTTGCAGCAGCGCCTGGCCTCTGGCGCGCTCGGCGGCGCTGGCCACGCTGCCCTGCACGAGCAAGGTCTGGCCGGCTTCGTCGACGCGCACGGTCAGGCCGGCGAGGCCGGCGCCGTGCAATTGGCTTTGCAGTTGCTGCGCGCGCTGGCCGGCGTTTTGCGGCGCAGGCTGGATGCTGTAGGCAAAGGCCAGCATGCCGACGCAGACCGCGGCCACGCCGCCGCCAGCGGCGGCCAGGCGCCGGCCCCAGCGTTGCAGGTGTTGCCGGCGCATGGCGGGCGAGGCGGCGACGGTGGGGTGGCTGGCAGGGGCATCGTCCGCTGGCGGCAGCGGCACGGGTTCGTCGTCCACGGGCTCGTCGTCGGCCCGTGGCGTCACCACGCGCCGCACCGCGACTTGCGAGTCGCCGATCGACAGCGCCGTGCCGAGCGGCAAGGTGGCCGTCTGGCCGGCCGCGATCGTCTTGCCGTCGGCGCGCAACTCGCCGTGCAGCACATCGACGATCCAGTGGTCGCCGTGCACGGTGAAGCGGGCGCAGCGCTCGGCGACGTCGGCGCCGCGCAGCACGATGTCGCTGTCCAGGGCCGCACCGATCGACAGCGCGCGCTCGGCCGGCACCTGTGCGCGCGCGCCTCGCTGCCGGCCTTCGAGCACATGCAGTTCGTAGCTCATCAATGAACTCCCGTCGATTGAAGGTTGTCGGTGGTGCTGCGGCCGCTGCCCGGGTTGGGCGCCAGCACCACGGCGTTGCCTTGGGCCGGCAGTGCGCCGCTGGGGGCATCGAGCGGCGCCGGCGGCGGCGGGCTCTGGCGGCCGCGGCCGGACGACAGCCGCGGCTGGATGAGGAACATGCGCTCGATGCGCTCGTTGTTCTTGCGGGTGCTGCGGAACATCGCGCCGAGCAGCGGGATGTCGCCGAGCAGCGGCACCTTGGTCACCTGGTCGCCGTTGGACTCGCGCACCAGGCCGCCGACAAGCAGGCTCTCTCCCTCGAAGATCATCGCCTGCGTCGACAGCGCCGAGCGGTTGACCACCGGCAGCGTGTCGACCCGGTTCTCCGTCAGGGCGCCGTCTTCGATGTTGACCAGCAGCTTGATGCGGACTTCGTTGTTGTCCTTGAAGACATGCGGCGTGACGCGCAGCGTGGTGCCGGCCGAGACGTTGAACAGATCGACTTCATCACGGCCGGCGACACGCACGAAGAAGGTCTGCGCGTCGGCGCTAAGTTGTTGTGGTTCCTGAACACGAGCCTGAAATCGGCGCCGCAGTTCGGGCCGTTGCTACCTGGGAACGCGCCGCCTGAGGCCGCGCCGGGGATCTATCGCACCAAGCCGCGTCCAAACGCCGGGGGCGGAGGTGGTCAGTTGTCCGCCTCCGCCAACGCGCAGTTGCTGATGAACATCAATGCCGAGCAGGCGATGCAGCGCGGCATCCTGTTCTGCGGCAGCCCAGACACCGTGTACGAGCAGATCAAGAAGTTCTACGACACGGTCGGTGGCTTCGACCATCTGGCGATGGTGGGCCGCTCCGGTTTCATGACGCACGAAGAAACCAAGAAGAGCCTCACGCTGTTCGGCAAGCACGTGCTGCCGCGCATGCGCGAGATCAAGACCGTCACCGCAGGCTTCAATCAACCCGACGTCTAACCCATGAAAACCCGCGCAGCAGTTTCCTACAAGGCCGGCGAACCGCTGGTGATCGAATCCGTCGATCTCGACGGACCGAAGGCCGGCGAAGTGCTGGTGGAAATCAAGGCCACCGGCGTGTGCCATACCGACGAGTTCACCCGCTCGGGTGCCGACCCCGAGGGGTTGTTCCCGGCGATCTTCGGACATGAAGGTGCGGGCGTCGTCGTCGATGTCGGACCAGGCGTGAGCTCGCTCAAGAAGGGCGATCACGTCATTCCGCTTTACACACCCGAATGCCGTCAGTGCAAATCGTGCCTGTCGCGCAAGACCAATCTGTGCACCGCGATCCGCGGCACGCAGGGCAAAGGCGTGATGCCCGACGGTACCAGCCGCTTTTCCATCGCAGGCAAGGTGGTGCACCACTACATGGGCTGCTCCACGTTTGCCAATCACACGGTGCTGCCGGAGATCGCGCTGGCGAAGATTCGCGACGACGCGCCGTTCGACAAGGTCTGCTACATCGGCTGCGGCGTCACCACCGGCATTGGCGCGGTGATCAATACCGCCAAGGTCGAAGCGGGTGCGAACGTGGTCGTGTTCGGGCTGGGTGGCATCGGGCTGAACGTGGTGCAGGGCGCACGCATGGTCGGCGCCAACATGATCGTCGGTGTCGACATCAATCCGGCGCGTGAGGCGCTCGCGCGCAAGTTCGGCATGACGCATTTCGTCAATCCGAAACAGCTGAAGGGCGATGTGGTCGCGCACCTGGTCGAGCTCACCGGCGGCGGTGCGGACTACAGCTTCGAGTGCATCGGCAATGTCGAGGTGATGCGCCAGGCGCTCGAAT